>JAGQPO010000112.1 GCA_020426665.1 Planctomycetales bacterium | reverse complement strand
GACAGGAAGCCGACCAGTTTTCCTTCCTCTTCAACGACGAGATGATGTTTTGCGCAGGTCGACAAATGCTTTGCAGCCTCGCAGATCAGTGTTTGTGGTGACACCTTGTCGACAAAAACGCTCATGATTTCCCGAACCGGTTGTTGGTCCAGTTTTCGATGCGATAAGTCAACAGCCCACAAGCAATCTTCGTAGTGGGGGTAACCACTTCGCAGGGCAGCGTTCGTTTCGCGGATCAATTTAACCAGATCGGTCGCCGTGACGATCCCCACACACTTATCATCGTCCACGACCGGCAACGCCGAAACGTGCTTGGATTCCATTAACTCCAAAACTTTTCCAATCGGCGTTAGCGACGTGACCGTCAGCACGTCGCGCGTCATCACATCCGCCACTCGTATCATTCGAGTCGATTCATCAGAAACGTTCACTCGATTCTCCTGTGGGGTTCTTGCCGCAAACCCGGTTCGATCACATCAATCCGCTTCCTTCATCAAGTTGTGTGGGCAAAAGCATTCGAACGCGATCCGACTCACTGCGCTCGTGTTGTTCCATCGACTCAAAAAACACATCGACTTCGTCCATCGCCGCAGTCCACGTGTGGAACGGCGGGTCCGTTTCCTTCAACCGAGAATGCAGGTCATCGAGTCGAACGATCAGCGTCTGATGATCCGCATCGGTTTGCCGTTTGAAAGCCAATACCTCCGGCGAGTTTGCCGGGTACAGCTCGGCAAGCTTCGACAGCATCGCGTCTTCGCGTTCAAAGTGCTCACCAAGACATTCACGAAATGGTTGTAGCCGCGAAGCGGTTTCGCCGAAGTGTGGAATCCCCAATTGATTCACTTCAGACATCCAATTCCGAATCTCTTCGATGCAGGCCGACAGCTTCTTGTCCTCTGCCTTCCAGTCCTCGAATAAATGAATGACTTCAGACGTTATTTTCGTGTTCATTTCACTCTCCCGCTTTCTTGCTTCTACAAGATGAGTGCCTGTGAAGACATAACCGTGTGCAACAATGATGCCGAAGTTCAACCCCCGCAGAATTCATCGCAACATTGATCGAATGAGCACGTTCACTGTGCGGCATAGTCACAGCAGACGCCTCTTGTGTCGCGTTCTGCGACACGTTAGCCGCCCCCTATCCCAGCGACGCAGCGACCAGGGATCGTCGAAAGTCTTGACGGCTTCCGCTACGTTTCCAATCCCAAAAATTTAAACTGGACGAAGTGCACCATGATAGTTTTTTTGTTGTCTGATCACGTCGGCGAGTTGCCGGACACATTCCTGAATCGAATATTGTGCGCGGTGACTGATCGGTTCTAGTTTTTCGAATTCGTATCCGGCGACCAACCATAACGTGACATGGTTCAATGATTGTCCCAACGCGGTTGCCAGTTCGAAAGCTCTGGCGACTCCAAAGTCGTGTGTCCCGGTGGCGGCGTGATCGAAAATCCGGTGTCGATCGGATTCGCCGTTCAATGAGCACCGGATCACGTCGCCGGTCAGTTCGACGGCGGCGTCGATCACGTGGATCCGGTCGGCGGAACCCAGCCAGTCGATCAATTCGATCGGCGTTGCGATCTTTCTGCAGGCGACCGAATCGATTGCTAAGTCCGCGATTCGTTCGGTCACACGCCAGCCCGCAGCGTCATCCCCGTGTTCGCTGCCGACGCCCAGGACCAGCGTCTTGATTGTCTGGGCGGCACTCACAATCGTTCTAACGTCAGTTTCAAAAAATGCGTCGAACAACTGATGCAGGGATCGTAGGTGCGAATCAATTTCTCACATTCTCTGGCGACTTCGGAATCGGAACGTTCCAGCAGACTGGGCAAAAAGCCGCGCAGGTCACTTTCGATTTGTTTTTGATTTTGGGATGTCGGTGGAACGATCTTGGACGCCTGGACCTCGCCGGATGCGGTGATCTGGTAACGATGGTAAATCATTCCGCGCGGCGCCTCGGTGGCGGCGCATCCGGTGGCGTCTTGATGTTGGTAGGTGATCGACGGTGGGGAAAGCGTTGAATAGCCCTGGATGATTTCGATCGCTTCTGCAAACGCGTGAACGACTTCGATGCTGCGCGCCAGAATCGCATGGAATCGATTGGTCATCGGCCACGTATGACATAATTGTTCGACTAATCGTCGCGCGGGGGGGAGGAGCCTTTCGTGATTAAAATACAAGCGTGCGAGCGGCCCCAAAAAATACGATGATTGTTCGTCACCGAGATGGGAATGCAACGCCGTGCTGTGGGCGACATGGGTTTCGGTAAAATGTTGTTCGTAGTCGTCGACGTCAATCGGATTCCGTTGATTCGATGCGATGCGGCCTTCGTTCATCGGGTATTCGTCCGGGTGTTGCAGAGCGACCAGTTCGACCGGCGAATCGAATTCAGGAAAATCGAATCCGGCAACCCAACGTGCCGATTCGATCGCGGCTTCAAGTCCCCACTGAAGTTCCGGCAGCAGCGACGTCAATTCGCCGACGGAAGGCGCCTTGTAAAACCCTCCGACTCGAACGTTGATTGGATGAATCGCCCGGCCACCGAGGATCTCCAGCACTCGGTTGCCGATCTTTTTCATCCGTAACCCGCGATTGACTTCGTCAGGGTACTGTTTCGCCAATTCGATTCCGCTGTCGGAATCAAAAAAGTCGGGTGCGTTCAACATGTAGATGTGCAACACGTGGCTCTCGATCCATTCGCCACAATACAGCAACCGACGCAGTTGGCGGATTTCCGGTGTGATTCGAACGCCCAACGCCTTTTCCAGGGCGTGGACGGAAGTCATTTGGTAAGCGATCGGGCAAATGCCACAAATCCGCGCGGTAATGTCCGGGACTTCTTCGATCGCGCGGCCGCGAAGGAACGATTCAAAGAACCTTGGTGGTTCGTAAATGGATAACCGGACGTCTTCGATCCGATCGTCACACACACGCACGTGCAAGGCACCTTCACCTTCCACGCGGGTCAGTGCACCGACGGTGATTTTGCGTGTTTTGGGGCTGCTCATTGTTTTGTATCATCATGCGTCGAGGACTCGATACGATCGCTTTCGATCTGGAACACCCTCGCTACCGAATTCATGTTGCGCAATGCGTGGACCATTTGTTTTGGCGACGTGCCCGAGTGCAGGTAGTGCTGCGACAGTGGCGGGCAATTGGCTTGTTCGGCAGGCCCAAAACAACCATAACAGGCACGGTCATACGCCGGGCAAATGGCACCGCATCCGGCGTGCGTGACCGGGCCGACGCACGGCTGGTTCTTGGTTACCGCGATGCACACGGTGCCACGCCGCTTGCACTCCATGCATACACTGTGGCTGGGGATGTTGGGTTTTCGCCCGGCATTAAACGCCAGTATCACTTCCAACAATTGATGCTGATTGATCGGGCATCCGCGCAGTTCAAAATCGACGGCGACGTGATCGGCGACCGCGGTGCTGGTCGACAGAGATTCAATGTATTCAGGCGACGCGTACACCGCGCGAACGAATTCGTCATGGTCCGCCCAATTTCGCAGCGATTGAATTCCGCCGGACGTCGCACAGGCCCCGATGGTCACGAGGACGCGTGACTGTTTCCGGATTCTTTGAATGCGTTTGATATCTTCGGCCGTCGAAATTGATCCTTCGACCAATGCCAAGTCGAAGGGGCCGTCTTGAATGTGACTGGTGGCTTCCAGGAAAAATGCGATTTCGATCTTATCGGCGACCGCCAGCAATTCGTCTTCGCAACACAGCAACGACAACTGGCATCCGTCACAGGATGCAAACTTGAAAACTCCCAGCCGTTTGCGTGTCGCAGAAGCGTTCATAACGAATCCACCCCCATCAATTCGAAAACACGGTCGTATCGCAAGACCGGGCCATCTTTGCACACGAAATGCGGACCGAATTGACAATGCCCGCAATGTCCAAAGGCACATTTCATGTTGCGTTCCAGTGTCACCCAAATGTGTTCCACCGGAATGCCTTTTGCCAGTGAACCTTGGGCGGCAAATCGCATCATGATTTCGGGACCACATGTCATGACGGTGGTCTGCGACGGATCGGGCAGGTCAAGCTTGTCCAGCAACGGAGTGACGAACCCGACGTTGCCTGTCCAACCGCTGCTGGCTTGATCGACTGTTGCCAGTACATCAATCCCCTTTGATCGCCATGTCTCGTATTCGCTGCGATAGATCAGGTCGTCCGGCGATCTTGCACCCATCAGTAACCATACGTTCCCAAACCATTCACGGTTGGCGACGACTTCATAGATCACCGGGCGTAGCGGTGCCAAACCGATTCCTCCGGCAACCAGGATCAGGTCCTTGCCGTGGCATTCCATCGTCGGCCAATGCGAACCGAAGGGTCCGCGTATGCCGAGTGTCGCCGATTTCTGCAACCGCGCGAGAGATTGAGTGACGTTTCCCACCGCGCGAACGGTATGAATCAGCGGGTTTGAAAACCGCAGATCTCCGCTTGCCGAAATCGCCGCCTCGCCGATTCCGGGCAAATAAAGCATGTTGAATTGACCGGGACGGATCGTATATCCCGCCGCATCGTCTCGGTTCGTCAAAGCGATATGATACGTTCGTACATCCGGGACCTCGTTGTCAACCTGGATGATTTCCGCCGGCATCGTGTGCCAAGGTGCGTGGTGGTGGTCGGCACGATTGTTGTGCAGATCACCAGACGGGTGCATCGATGCGGTGTTCAATGGGATGGACCTGGCCGGGAATAAACCGAAATAACTATTTCGCCGTTGGATTCTGGTTCGATTGATCTTCCGTGATCGGCGACTCGTCGTTTCTCAATGATTTGTGACACTCGACGCAACTGACTGTCAACTGGTTGAACGCCAACGTTGCTCCTTCGATGTTTTCATTGTCCGCCTGACGCTCGATTTCTGATATGACGCGGCTGAACGTATTCAAGTGGGCGCGGTAATCCGGATTCTTGCGGCGGACAAAGCCCTCGATACGATTCAGGACTTTCAATCGACCCGCGTTGTGCTTGACCTCTGCAAAGTCACCCATCGCCAACCCCCGCAGAATCGCCTGTGAATGTGTCAGCTTCTTTTCCATCCACACGCTCATGGTTTCGTCATCCCCGGGTTCGGTACCATCCTCGATGACGGCGCCCGACGGATTGTCAATTGTCGGTGGGCTAGACTTCTCCTGAGGCTCTGCGGCTGAACTTCGTTTCGGGGCTGTGCCAAATGTCAAAATGCCAACGGTCAGTACGAATATCAGTGCAATAGTTTGTCGAGTCATCGTCAAATCCCTTTGGCTTGAGTTTCACAGGCTTTGGTTTCACAGGTCTCAGATCCACAGAACGCCCGACTGCCTGGCAAAATACGGGAATCAAGCAATCTGTGTGCCGACGATTAGAATACGCACAGTTGGTCCGAGCAGGCAACGTTGGTCTGGGTTTGGCGTGCCGAAATGTCACGGACGGGCTGTTTTGACACAGAATGTTGATTCGGACAAAGTGGGGGATGGTTGATTGGTCGATCTTCGTGAAATGTTTCATCGATACGCCCCGTTGATCCTAATCCTGTTTGGTTTTTTGGTGCCGGGGATTGCACCAGCCCAGGGTCAGCAGCTTAACGGTCCGAATCCCGCCCCGCAGGCAAATGCGCTAAACGCTGCGCAACCGCCGGCCGCCCAACCGTATCGTTACTGGACCTCAAACTGGTCACTGGAAGACGTTCAGATCGGCGAGCTGGTCATCAAGTTACGCACGATCGGAATTCAATTGCCGGTGGCACTCAAGGGGCAAGCGACCGTGGAGTTTCGTGTTTCGGTTCCAGTGAACGCACTGCGGACATGGGATGCCTATCGATTCGACGGTTCACTTGACATCAAGAACCTGGTTGCAGATCAATTACAATTTGATTCGGTCCACGCGGATGTTTTTTACCGGGACGGCCAGCTACTGTTGAACCAATTGCGTTGCAACGAGCGATTAGACGCCAGCGGAAAACCGATCGCGGGTTCGGGCGCATTGTTCGGCAACGCGACGGCGAAACTGATTCCGCAAGGCGACTTTACGGCAAAGGTCCAGACACGTGATCTGGCGCTCGGTCCGATCGCCAAATTGCTGTCGCGATTCGGGTTCGCCGATGCTCAAGATTCAATTGCGGGCTCATTGACGACTGACGTGACGATGTCGGGGCCGGTCGCCGCGCTTCGCCAAGTCGAACGGTGGACGATCTCCGGAGATTTGAATGCCAAGGGACTGCGGCGCGGCACGTCCGACGGATTTGAACTCGCGGCCAATGGGTTTCAATGGAAAGACGGTCTGTTGCAGTTTTCGACATTACGGATCGACAGTGCGAAAGTCCCAAACTTTTTCATTGAAGTATCGGGCCAGGTTCGATTGGACGAAGCGACGACGTTCGAAGTGAATCTGACCGCCAACGACGTACCACTTGGCGACGTAGCGTTTTTGCTTTCGCCGGAGGCGCAATCGATCGTTGGGGGCAAGTTGGACGCGAAAGGGACGGCGACCGGTACGATCGGCCCGTCGACATCGATCGATGCAATCGATATCCGAATGGCCGTCGCCTCTCCGTCGGTCGAAGTTGCCGGTATCCAGTTAGGTTTGCTTGAACATGACATAAAACTGACACGTAATCATTTATCACTTTCGCCACGTGGCCAAACGACAGACGTTACCAGTTCCGGTGTGTCCGAGTTGTTGATCCAATCGTTAGACTTTGACTATGAACTCACCGAACAACATGCCAGTGTCAAGCAGTTGTCGGCAAAGGTGTTCGGCGGCGACATCACTGGTTCGGTCGACTTTGCTCGCGACGCGCTGCAGTCACATCGGTTGGACGTTTCTTGGTCGGACGTTCGACCCCAGGTCAAACTTGCATTGGCCGGAATCTCGCCGCCGCCAATGTTGTCGTTGCAATCGTCGGGCGCAATTCAATGGACGGTGCGGGCCGACAAGGTGATGGACCCGGCGGAACATCAAGCCACGGCGGTTGTCGATTTGACGCAGATCCAGTGGGGTACCGAAGTGGTCGGACGCGCCGACGTCAATCTTCGCCTGGATGGCGGAAATCTGGATGTGTCGCTCGATGGAAACGTGTTTGGTGGAACTGCAACCATCAAAACCATCGCGCATCTCGATCATTCAATGGGTTGGAATGACGTTCCATCAAAACTCCAATTCACGGAGTTTCAATTGGAAGGGTTTTCGATCGGACGTTTGTTGAAGGATTTTGGAATCGATCGTCCCCGATTCGACGGACGAATCGGCGCAGCGGTGTCTCCGGTTGTTTCGGCAATCGATGGCCAGCCGATCTCTTTGTCGGGGACTGCGCGCATCGATGTGGTGGGACTGTCCGCCGATGGCGCTGTGGTCGTTCGTTCGCTGGATCTGGTCGCGCGATTTGACGGCGACGATTTCGTTCTTGAATCAGGCACCGGCGTGTACGCTGGTGGCCAACTTGATCTCGATGGCCAATGGTCACTCTCCGCAGGCACGAAGTTGCTGACCGTTCGATTGACTCGCGCCGACGGCCAATTGGTGCTTTTGCCGATCGGTCCGGACGCAACGCAGTGGGTCGGCGGCACGGTATCGGGGCGGGCAACGGTTGTTGGCCAGGGCGATGGATGGATGGGGCCGATTCGAATCAGCGGTTCGATGAGCACCGAAAACGGAACAACATTCGGCATGCCGGTTGGAGACGCTCATGGTCCGTTCACCGTTGTCGTTAACCCTTCAACTTTGTCATGGCGTGCAACGTTTCCGACCATTCGGTCCAATCTGGCCAAGGGGCGAGTTTCGGGAAACATGGTGCTTCAATCAGCCGGTGGAGGTCGGACCGGAGTGCACCTTGATAGCCAGTGGCGCGCCAACCATGTGGATTTTGAATCTCTGCTAAGTCGTTCGATTGGTACCAGCACGATCGGACGAGGTGACTTGACCGGTGATTTCCGTCTTAGCGGACGCAATATCCGTGGCATCAATGATCTGGAAGGTGAACTGCGGATTCGACTCGGCGGTACCGATGCGACCGCCGTGCCGGGATTGTCGGCGGCGGGATCGTTGCTGGGCGCGACTTCATTGACCGGCGTTCGATTCGAACAAGGCGAGGTACTCGGAAGGATTGCCAACGGCCGGTTGTTGCTGGAGAGCATTTCAATGGTTTCCGACCGAGTCGATGTACAGGCCTCGGGAAGTGTCGGCCTGGTTGACCGCCGTTTGGACATTGATGCCGTGATTTCGACCGGAAATTTCCAAGGGCAAAACGTGCTGCTCGGTCGGATTGGAACACAGGCTTTGTTGGATGTTGTGCCGATCGGCCAAGTTAACAGCCTGTTAAGTGATCGAACGATCGTCGTGCAAATGGTGGGATCGGCGCGCGACCCCGTCATTCGCTTGTTGGCCGGCGAGACGTTGCGTGCCAACGCCCAACGTTTTGCCAGGCAGAGAGTCTTCGGGATCATCGCCGCGGATTCCATTCTGAATCATTAGTGCATCGACAGCCGTTGTTTTGCGGTACGACGTTTCGGGGAACGGCGATTTGCGGTACGACGGACTTCCAGTCCGTCGACAAATGTAGGTCTCAAAATAAATCTGGACGAAGCACTGGCGTGTATCGGGAATGATGCATGCAAAAAACATCTCGATGTGTAAGCCTTTGCTGCATCCCTGTGGTTCGGCCGGTGTGAAGTTGTAGGGACCCAGCGTGTTCTACGGTAAAGGAGGGTTCGGTCGCGCCGATGATGTGACTATGAACATACACGTCAAAAACCGAATCTTTGTGCTATTCCACCTGACCCTGTTTCCATTAATGGGGGGATGTAGCTTGCTAGGGTTTTCGGCCTACCCGGTCGCCCACGTGATGACAAAAGACACGAAGGACGTTTTGGCGAATACGCCTAATTATCCCGACGTTCCGCGGGAATTAAGCAAGGAGGTCCAGGCGAATCACTACCTGCAACCCGGTGACGAATTGCTGGTCGAAACCGTTGTGATGGACCCCGACGGCAATGATCCGGGGATTCGACTTCCGGCCGACCAACAGGTGATGGCCGATGGCTCCATCGACATCGGCGCATTCGGGCGTGTCGTTATTGCCAGCATGACGCTGGAGCAGGCCGAAGCGTCGATCCAACGCGTCATCAACACCAAAATCCAAAAATCCGTTCAAGTCAACGTGCGGCTGATTCAGCCGATTCACCGCTACTACGTCATCGGCGAAGTGAACTCGCCGGGTGCGTATCCGTTGACAGGAAACGAAACCGTTTTAGACGCCATCATGGAAGCGGGTGGGTTAACCGCACGAGCTTCGGCTTGCGATCTGCTGTTGGCGCGGCCGACGGATCCTTGTTCCTGTCGGATCACGCTGCCGGTCTGTTATCGAGCCATCACACAGCTGGGTGACACAACCACCAATTACCATCTGAAGCCTGGTGATCGAATCTTCGTTTCGCGACAATCGCTTTGTGAGGAGATCACCGCTTACGTCCGCGGCGGGAAAACATGTGATCGGTGCTGTAAGAAACAAACGCCATGCTGCGACCCACGTGCATCCACCTTTGATATGCCGAGTTTCATCGACACCGGGATGGAGTGGATCCAGCCCATCGATCCGCCATCCAGCGACGGGGCGGATGTAAACCAGGGTGATTCGCAAAGCGTGAGGCCGACTGAAGAAACGCCGAGACCGCTCGAGTTTGACGGCGAGCTGGATTTTGGAATGTTGCTACAGTAGTTGGCGGTCCTACCGC
>JAGQPO010000111.1 GCA_020426665.1 Planctomycetales bacterium | reverse complement strand
GGCAAGACGACCACGATGCGGATGATCCTGGGACTGCTGGAGCCGGATTCCGGGTGGGCCGAAGTCAACGGGTTTCGCACAGCATCCGACCCGATCGCGGTCAAGAGTCGGCTGGGTTTCGTTTCGGCCAGCGACGGCGTTTACCCCTGGCTGAGCGTTCGGGAGATGCTGCTTTATTTCGCCGATCTGTATGCCGTCGACGTCGATTTGGCCGAGCAACGTTGCGAGAGCCTTGCCGACATGATGGATATCAAGCACCTGTTGGATCGGCGGGCGGGCGAATTAAGTACCGGGCAAAGGCAACGCGTGACGTTGGTGCGAGGACTGATTCACGATCCCCCCGTGATGCTGTTGGACGAACCGACACGCGGATTGGACGTCGTCGGTGTCCAAACGATCTTTGAATATATCGATATCTTGCGCCGGGGCGGAAAGGCCGTCGTGGTTTGCACGCACCGTCTGGATGAAGCGGAGCGACTGTGCGACCGTTTCGGACTGCTTCACAGCGGCAAATTGAAATTTTGTGGAACGTTGGAACAGTTGCAACAACAGACCGGCCGAGACCACTTGGTGGAAATCTTTGTGGACTTGATCAGGAATTAACCAGGCGTGTCGACACCATTGAACGATCAATCCAACCAATCGATGAATCGGACTCTGCGCCGACGATCAAGACAGTCCAGCAATCGACTCGTTCGTCTGTGCCAAAAGGAACTTCGCGAGACGCTGCGCGATCGACGCACGATCATCACGTTGGTGATGATGCCGTTGTTGGTTTATCCGTTGCTCAGTATGGCACTGAACCGTTTTCTGATTTCCGCGACCGCGGGGGTGACCGAGGAAACTCCGTACACCATCGGCGTGGCAAGCGATGCCGAAGGTGAGTTGCTGGTAGCGTGGCTGGATGACCCGATGAGTCGACCACCCGCGGCAGTGTTGAAAGCAAGTGACGGGCGATTGGCAAAGTTTCGCGTCGTCAACACATCGACGGACGGATCAACGCCCGATGAGGCGCTTAAATCGAATAAAATTGATTTGGCCGCGACGGTTGAAATCGGCTTTCCGACTCGCATTCGTATAACGGCCTTTAACGGTGACTTGGCCAGTCAGGGTGCACAGCGTGTTTTAGTCGAGCGATTGCAATGGTATCGATTGGCACGCGCCGAATCAGCCGCCACCGAAGCGAATGCTAAGTACGTTCCACCGGCCGATTTGACGGTAGACCGCATCGGGGCTGTGGAAAAACCGTCGATGTTGGGAACGATCGTCCCCTTAGTTTTGGTTTTGATGACCATCACCGGCGCAGTCTATCCCGCAATCGACTTGACTGCGGGCGAGCGTGAACGCGGGACGATGGAATCGTTGATGGCATCACCTGTTCCGCGATCTTACATCCTGTTTTCAAAATATGTTGCCGTTGTTGTTGTCGCATTGTTGACCGCGCTGGCAAACCTGTTGGCGATGTTTACAACGTTGTGGGCTGGCCGATTGCTGCCGATCCTGACCGGCGGAGACGAGGCGTTTCCTTGGCTCGCCGTGCTACAGATCTTGGGGCTGTTGGTGTTGTTCAGTGGTTTCTTTGCCGCCGTATTGCTGTCGCTGACCAGTTTTGCGCGTTCCTTTAAAGAGGCCCAGGCGTACTTGATTCCGGTCATGTTATTATCGTTGACTCCCGGTATGTTGTCGCTGATGCCCGGTGTCACCTTGAGTGGACCGCTGGCAATCGCACCTCTGATCAACATCGTGTTGCTGGCACGCGAGGTTTTGCAAGGGACGGCGCACGCAGCGCCGGCGGTCGTAACCATCTTAAGCACGGTCGGATATGCGGCTGCGGCGATCGCAGTCGCATCGAAGTTATTTGGCAGTGATGCGGTCAGTCGCACGAGTGGACAATCCTTCGGTGCGATGATGCATCGCCCGACCCGACCTACCGCTACGCCGTCACCACAAACCGCCGCGATGACACTTGCGCTGTTGGTGCCGATTTATTATCTGGTCAGTAACGTGTTGATTCGCGTCGTTCCCGAAATGTCGATCAACTGGGTGCTCCTTCTGAATGCCGTCGCGCTTATTTTGACGTTCGGTCTGATTCCTTTGGCGTCAGTCATTCTTGCCAGGTGCAAGTTTCCAACGACGTACCAGACCTCGGTTCCATCACCGTTGATGCTGATCGGGGCGTTATTGATCGGCTTGGGGGCATGGGGTTTCGCTCACGAGTCGTTTGTGATCGCCAAGCAACTTGGTATCGGGGGCCTGGACGTCGATCGGATTGAAAAGACGCGACAAACGGTCAAGGCGCTCCGACTCGCGCCGGCCTGGTTGTTGGTCGGATGTTTGGCGCTGGCTCCAGCGGTGATCGAAGAATTGTGCTTTCGAGGTTTTCTGTTTACCGCACTTCGCAAAGTACTTTCACCGGGCCGCGTGATCGTGACGACCGCCGTCATTTTTGGGTTGTTCCATGTCGTGACCGGCAACATGTTGTTGATCGAACGATTTGTGCCCACGACGTTGTTAGGATTGATCCTGGGCTGGATCGCTTATCGTACCGGCAGTGTTTGGCCGGGTGTATTGATGCATTTCACCCACAACGCACTGCTGAATCTGGCCACCAAGTACCAGGACAAGTTAGACTTCCTGGGCGCCGGATTCGAGAACCAACTGCATTTACCGCCGTCATGGATGGCCGTTTTGACGACCCTGACCGTCGCGGGATTGGCAACGGTTTGGATCGCGACCCGATCCCAGCCGGACGAATCACCTCAGATTGCGGCCAGTTCTGCGTAATCGATATCAAAATCGTTGGTGGCGTGCTTCAAACCGGCGGATCCGGGGTGTGGCCAGATAATTTGCCCAGATTCATTTTGGCACGATATCGTGTAGGATGCCTAAAGCATTGTCAACTTTTAATTTTAGGGTACGACGGACTTCCAGTCCGTCGAAAAACGTCGATATCCTCGGACTGGAAGTCCGTCGTACAGAGCGGTCCCGGCCCTAAAATCAAGAATTTACGAAGCACTCGATTATCACCTGCAAGTTCGTTCTTTGATATCCGTACGCATGTCCGACGCTCAACCGAAACCGGCAAAAGACTCGTCCTACGTCGTGGTCGCGCGACGCTATCGCCCCCGAAACTTCGAAGAATTGGTCGGGCAAGAACACGTAGGTCGCGCGCTGACCAATGCGATCGAAACCGGGCGGGTCGGGCACGCCTATCTGTTTACCGGAGCTCGCGGGGTTGGAAAAACCAGCACGGCGCGGATCTTTGCCAAAGCACTGAATAATCCGGGCGGACCGAGTGCCACGTTTGACAACAGCGACGATGTGGCGCAAGCGATCGATTCCGGCGAAGACATCGATGTGATCGAAATCGACGGGGCCAGTAATCGCGGGATCGACGAAATTCGGTCATTGCGGGCCAACGTTGGAGTCCGCCCCAGCCGATCGCGGTACAAGATTTACATCATCGACGAAGT
>JAGQPO010000110.1 GCA_020426665.1 Planctomycetales bacterium | reverse complement strand
AAGGAATACATAGATTCCGTTAGAGTCGGCAAATCTCAAATCTCAAATCTCAAATCTCAAATCTCAAATCTCAAATCTCAAATCTCAAATCTTGGAACTTGGAACTTGGAACTTGGAACTTAAAAACTCAAGCCGCATTCTGCGCCGACGCGACGGCGCGCTGAAAGTCGGCCTGTAAAAGCGATTGTCGCCGTCGAAACTTGTCTAAAAACCGACTGGTCCGATCACGCAAAATGTGGTGAACCAAAAACGAACTGACCTTCGTTCGACTAAACAGGTGCAACCCTCGATACGATGTCAGCCGACGTCCGTAGTGTGACGCAACGGTTTGCAGCGACCGCTGAGACCACAGACTGATGTGTTGGCCGCCTTCCAGGACGTAGTACCACCATTCGTGCGGTTGGGGTGGTGGATCGGGAACCGGCTCCGTCGAGACCAACCAATGGTCGGCCGTCGAATCTAGGATTTGCAGATCCTTGTGCGGGTCGATGAAGTGCTCAAAAACTTCGAAGGCGGTCAGGAAATCAAAACCGCCGAATGTCAATTCTGCTTCCAAACCCTCGGCAAATAGATTCTTGCAGAACGGATCGCGATGCAAAAAGTGATGCCCGCGGTCTCGCATCATGCGGGTAAAAATCCCATAGCCGCCGCCATAGTCGACGCACTGGATCGCGCCGGGATAAACATATCGCAATAAGCGGTCAGCGATCCTGGCGAACCGTTCGTTACGAGAAATCAGTCCGACATCCGAAGAAACGATCGCGTCGTCGTATGCTTCGTCCAACCAATACGGCTGCTCTGTTTGGATGAAGTGGCAGTCACGACAACGAAAGTATTCGATGTCGTATTTTCCCATAATCGTTGCACCCGCAAACGATTCGGAATGGCTGCGGCAAATCAAACAATCCGTGGTCATGAATCAAACCAATAAGGGGTGTTAGACGGCACACAACATCGAGTCATGCGGACGGATTGTCTGCTCGGCGAGTTGTCGGTAAATCGCGGCGGTACGCTCCGCCGTCGATCGCCAAGTGAACATCGACGCGCGCTCAAACGCGGACGCAACAACGCGACTCTTGTCCGGCAAGCTATCCGTCAATGCCGCACGGATCATTTCCGCCACGGCGTCGACGTCATCCGGATCAAAGTAGTAACCACACCGTCCGACGACCTCGCGCATCACCGGCAGATCCGAAACCAGCACCGGTGTGCCGGCCGCCATTGCCTCCAACGACGGCAAACCGAATCCTTCCGCTTTGGACGGAAACAGGAACGCGGAGGCGTGTTCGTACAACGTTCGCAAAACCGCGTCACTCGCGTTCGGCATCAAAATCGCCGAACCGTCGCCCTTCCAATCCAATTCCGCCGCCTCACGCCGTTTCATCGGCGGTCCGACGATGACCAGTTTTGTGTCGTCCGGCAGCGCGCCTTGAAGTCGTGCACCTTGAAGCCGTTTCCAGGCGTGCCAAACCACTGCAAAGTTCTTGTAACTGTTGCGACGCCCGACAAACAACACATAACGTTGGCCGATCAATTCATCGGGCAAGCGGGCCGGTGACACGTCGGACAGCGACGTCCCAAGCGGGACCACCGATGCCTTGTCTCGCGACTCAGGGAATCGGTCACACAGCTCGTCATGGGTCGATTGAGAAATGCAAATCAATTGATCGGCGGCCCGAATGGCGTCACGTTTGATTGCGATTTGACTGCCGCTGGGGTCCAGCAAAGGGAACGCTTCGTGAACGAAGTCCAGAACGGTCACCACCAAAGGCCGTGTCCCACGGCGAATAGGGCGACGGCAAAGACCGCTGTAGTACGTCCAATGTTCGATGTCACATTCAACAGAATCGAATTCGTTGGCGATTTGACGCTGCATCCGATCACGCGTTAACTTCCTTAACCAAGACACCGGCGGCTCTGTCTGGACGCCGCGATATTGCAGATTGACGTGATGAATCGGTGGCTGATCCGCCAGCGGTCCCATGACAATCGGTTGGATGTCATCACTCAAATGATGAATTAATTCCGAAAAACAGCGGGCGACGCCACCACATCGCAAAATCTGATAGATCGCGCCTTCGTACAAGATTCTCATTTTGGATTGCGCCACCGTTTTCATCAAAACAATTGTTTCACAGAACTCGCCCGAAACATCACCGCCTCTCCGCAACCCGAATGCGTCAGCGAGGGACTCCATCACATCACAACCCGAATGCGTCAGCGAGGGACTCCATCACATCGCAACCCGAATGCGTCAGCGAG
>JAGQPO010000109.1 GCA_020426665.1 Planctomycetales bacterium | reverse complement strand
TCTGACAAGGTTGATGCGCAAGCACCCGTCGGACTGATCGCGGGTTGGGGTAGCTTTCCCGTTGAGGTCGCCGAACGCGTGATTGCGAGTGGCCGGCGTGTCTGTTGCGTTGCCATTACCGACCATGCAAGCCCCGAGCTGGAATCGCTGTGTGATCATGTGAAATGGTCCGGCGTCGGGAAAATCGGAGCCCACATTCGGTACTTTCGGCGTCGCGGGGTTCGCGAAGTCACGATGGCGGGAAAGTTGTTCAAATCAGATCTGTTGTTCCAGGGTAGTGTTTGGATCAAGCACTGTCCGGACTTGACCGCGATTCGCACGTTCGGCCCGTGCCTGCTGGGCAGTCGCCCCGACTCGCGCGACGACAGTTTGTTGCTGGCGGTCACCAATACCTATGCCAATCACTCATTGACGATTTGTCCCGCTACCGACTTTGCCCCGGAGTTACTTGTGGATCACGGCCACTTGATCGGAAAACCGTTAACCGCCAAGCAATCTCGCGACGCAGATTTTGGATGGCAAGTCGCCAAGCAGATGGGCGGAATGGATATCGGACAATCAATCACAATCAAAGACGGGACGGTGTTAGCCGTAGAAGCGGTCGAGGGAACGGATCAGTGTATCGAACGGACGGGCCAGTTGTGTCGGCGAGGTGGTTGGACGTTGGTCAAGGTCAGCAAACCGAACCAGGACATGCGGTTTGATGTTCCGACCATCGGTCCCCAAACGGTCCAGCGGGTTGCCGAAAACGGCGGCACCGCGATCGTCATCGAAGCGGATAAGACCATCCTGGTCGAACGACAGCAAACGTTCGAGCTCGCCAAAAAGCATGGCATCACCATCGTCGCCCTGGCCGACCCGCAATCAATCGCCGCCGTCGCGTAGGTTTGGGTTCGATACGCGGGTTCGCACCGTGTCCAGTCGGATTGGGAGCAGCGGCCAACCGGACCGGATTATTAAGTGGCATTCGTACCCGGCGTCATCGTGCCGATCTCAATTAACCGCCGGGCGCGATCAACGTTGGCTCACTGCTTCGCTGAACCGAATCGCCTTGGAGCATTTTTTGCATCATCGGCATGACCACGCTTTGGTACACGCCCTTGGCCATCGGGTAACGCTTCATCAATTCGAACGTTTCGTACAATTGTGCGCCTTCTTCGGGTCCCAGTGGGACTCGCATCTCACGGCCTTGCTGATCAACCATTACCGTTTCGTATCGCCAATTCCCTTGTTTGTCCGTGCTGCGTAAGACATCCGACATCTGCGCCGTGTTGGTGTCGAAGGTGCCGTCAAGGGGCGTTTCCTTCGGTGCGTATTGGTTGACATCCAATCCGAGCGACTCGGCGACCGTCGATGTGACTTGATCAATCGATTGCTCACTGGCAACCGATTCCAGACGTCGCAGATTTCTTTCCAACTCTGTCAACTTGCGATCGTTCGGAAGCTTTTCCGCCGCTTCGATCTGACTTTCTATCGAACGCTCAATTTCCTGCCGCGAGACATCGGGTTGTTGTACGGCCATGTCCTTGATCGATTCCGGTACCACGATCGGTTTGTTGTCAGACGCGGACGGTGAGTCCACACCGTCACCGCCCCCGATATCGGTTTCGCCCAGCGAAGCGGTCGGCCCGGATTCCGCCGACGGCTTGGGAAGGTACCAAGCGAACAAAACCGCGATCAGCGCAGCGTGGAAAACCAGTGACACTCCGATCGCGACTTGTCTGCGAGTGAATTTCATTTGGCTACGGCGAGAGTCGTTCGATGATCCACTGTGAACCTTCCTTGCGGTAGCGCAGTCGGTCGTGAAGTCGGCTTTCGCGTCCTTGCCAAAACTCGACTTGATGCGGAGAAACACAGTAACCGCCCCAGTCGTCGGGACACGGAATTTCAGCCTCCGCGTATTGGACCTTTAGCGCCTCAAGGTTCTTTTCCATGACTTCGCGCGACGCGATCACACTGGATTGTTGGCTGACCAACGCTCCCAACTGGCTGTCACGGGGTCGCTTATGAAAGTAACTGGCGGACTGCTCACGCGAAGCTTTTTCGACCGTTCCTTCGACGCGAACTTGTCGCTGGATATGTTGCCACAAAAAGCACAGCGAAACCGTCGGGTTGGCCTGCATCTGCTTCGCTTTCTGGGACGCATAGTTGGTGTAGAACCAAAATTTGTTGTCGTCCAAACCTTTTAGCAGCACGATACGACTGGTCACGCAACCGCCGCCGTCGGATGTGGACAACGTCATCGCGTTGATTTCCATCCAGTCCGGCAACTCGCCCTCGGCCGCCTCGCCAAGCCAAATGCGAAACTGAACCATCGGATCGGGATCAATGTCTTTCTCCAGTAGGCGTACGAGCTTGTAGCTGCGACGCATCTCATAAAGGCTCATCGGGCGATTTTCTCATGTGTGTTTCATTGGCATGGGCATTGCATTCTAAACGCCTGGCCGCTCAATGGGCTGCCAAATTGGCAGCCTGGCAATATAATGTTACAGGAAAAGTGATGCAGGATACGAACCCAAACCCGCACAACGAATCGATGATTGGAAAGTTGCTGATCGCGTCGACGACGGTGCAGGATCCGATCCTTAGCCGATCAGTGTGTCTGGTGGTCCATCAGGATACCGAGAACGTTTTTGCGGTGCTATTGAATCGCCCGATGACTCCACCGCCGGGCTTAGCAAAGCTGCTCGATTCGGCCGGTCAGTCGAAAACCGGCGCCGTGGGAAATCAAGTCGACACCTTGAATGACAATCATTCCAAGCGATCACTCAACTCGGTTCCAAATTCTTATCCAACGAACTTGCCGGCCAAAAACGCAAAACCACAGCAACCCGACGGCCCGACGATTAATGGCCTCCAATCGCCCGACGGCGAGCTGACAAACGCCATTGACAACGGTGTCGGAAAAGGGGTCAACGGCAACACAGAGCAGACGTTTGCGGAGGCGTCGAAATCGCTTGGGACGATTCATTTCGGCGGCCCCCTGTCGGGACCGGTGGTCGCCGTCCACAACTCCAGCGAACATGCCGAGGCCCAGGCGGGGAAAGGTGTTTATGTCGCCGCCCAGCGAGAATTGCTTGAGACACTGGTCCAGCAAAAACCGGGTCACTTCCGACTGATCGTCGGGCACCTGGGCTGGTCCCTGGATCAATTGCGAAGCGAACGTGCCGCGGGGTTTTGGCATATGATCGACGCCACCGACGAGGACGTGTTTACGGGGGATCAAGATTTGTGGCCTTCGGTGATTCGCCGTGCGACAACCGCGTCGGTTGCGGATTGGCTGAAGATTCGAAACACTCCTTTTGCCGGGGAATTGAATTGATTGCCCGGGAGGGGGTCCGGCGTCGGTGATTGATGGAGAGATCAACGGCAAACGCGGCCGCAGTTTTCATCTATCGCGACCCAGGTTTCTTGTTACCTTTTGGTGACATTGGTTTCGTTGCCGATCCGTTCAAGTCCCACTTCCTGTGTCCGAATACCTGTGTCCGAAAATAAGCCCGCGTCTGCTGACGATGAACGTCCCAAGAAATTCCGTATCACTCGGAAACGGCTAGGAACCATTCGCTTCATCGATCCCAAAGGGGATTATGGTTTTATCGAAGCCGAAGACTTTCGCGACGACGTTTTCTTTCACCACAGTGTCTGGCAAGACGTTGCCGCCGGTCCCGCAGGGCCGCTGAATACGAAAAAGATCAATCAAGCGGTTCGGCCGAACTCTCGGCGCGATCGCGACCATGGTTCCCAGCCACCGAAGAAATTGGTCGCCGAAGAGTTGGTGACCAAACACGTTGAATTTGAAATCGACGACGACTTGTTCGAGAGTGAACAACGGCTTCGCGCGACCGTGGTTCGTCCCACGCGGCGACCGATGGGGCGTAAACTTTCGGGGCGTGATGCGACGTTTAAAATCGTGACGCATCATCCCAAGGCGCGTCGCAAACGCCCCGGTTGGCGTGGTTGAACCCTAACCAACGCCACGTCACTACTATTCAGTCTCTTCCTCGGGATCGTCCGGCAATGTTCCGCCGTTGGCAATAGCGCGTTGGACATCGTTTTCCAAGTCCCGGATAACCGTAGGCGTGATTTGCTTGCCCAGCATTTCACGTGTTTCTTTGAACATGATGTCGACTTTGCGTTTTTGATTGGGGTTCCGCGATCCGAGCTCTTTAATGAATTCGGCTTGGCTGCGTCCCATGTCGTTGGCAAGTTGCTCGTTGGTAGGCTGTTCGCGAAGCGCGTTAAGCAATTTCTCGGCCTCTTCCATTTCTCCCTTTTTCAGTCGCAACCGAATCCGAGCCGCCAGAAGCTTTCGGATCGCAACCAGATCGATGATCGCGTTTTGGACACCACGGATATAGGCTTCTGCTTGCAATCTCATATCGTCGCCGGTCAAATCGGCGACTTCCCTGGGGGTCAACCCGGGGACGATCGGTAATCTTGCAAGGACCGCGCCGCCGTTTTTGACATACAGCAAACGCATGGGGTCTTCGGTTTTTTTGATGTCCAGTCGACCGTCCCAATCCGTTCGGCCGACGAAGGTCATTGCCTTGCTGTTCAATTCTCGCTCGTACAGTTCGTATCCGATCAGGGGCAAATCTTCACGGCCTTTGGCATGCAACCTCAGCATCGTGTGATCAGTCAGTGGCTTTAAGAGCATGGCCATTTTGAACGTGCGATTGTTTTTGCGGCCTTGCAGTCCGCCTGCCATCCCCGAGTAATAGTCGGCAACGACGTTGGGTCCCTGTTTTTCCGTCACGATTAAGAAGGCCCATTCGATTCGTCCGAGAGCAATCGGTTTGCCATTGCGATCATTTTTGCGAATCATCGGCTGCAGAACGTTACCGACCTTGACGTTGGCCGGTGAATCCGGATCCATGATCAAATTGCCGGCACGAATCATCGAAGTTGCCGTTTGTTGTCCGGCGTCATCGATCCGGACCATCGGCGCAAAAGCTCGTGTGACGGTATGTCCGACGACGCTAGGCAGGTCAACCGTCGACGAAAAGGGTGATGTCACGACCGCCCCGAAGGTTTGCATCAGACATTCCATTTCCACGACCGCGACCGTGGCGCCGTCTGGATGGTCATCGATTCGAACGACAAAGATCTTGTCATATTTGTCGACCGTTGTCGCGACCAACCCCGTGACCGGCAACTTCAGAATCTTCGCCCCCGGTTTCGCCAGCGTCAACGCTTGGCCGCGTGTGACCAGCAACGCCTCGGTCGACGAATCATTCCATGTTTGGGCGAGGGCCAAAGCGTCACCATCAAAAACGTCTAGCTTTGCCGCAGATCCGCCGATGGTTTCGTCGCCGAATTCTGCGGCGCGTCGGATCACATCTTCTTTCAAACCCGCGGTCGCTGAGATCGATCGAACGTATTTAGGAAGACTTCGTACGGATTGGATTCGGACGGCGTCGGGATGGTCACGTTTTACGGCGATCACAGGGTCTGGTCCGGCAATGCGGTCAAATGTCAATGTGTCCATCGAACGAAAAGCCGCCGTCACGACGGAGGCGGGTGCGTCTTCGATCGTGGTCCGCCACAATGCGTTGAAGTCCCGGTCCAAATACGACATCAGCGGCTCACGCAGTGTTTCGGCGGTGAACCGCGGGTCGCGAGACGCGATCCAAATCATGACGCGATAAGGCGAATAATCCCAAGGCTCGTCATCGCGAGGGTCCGCTTCAACGACTACGGTTTCTTCGCCGTCTTCTTTCTCCGTTGACGCTGCTTCGTCTTGCTCCGAAGATTGCGCAGTGACGAATGGTGCCGGCGTGCAAAACCAGACCATGACCGCACACAGGGCGGCAACCCACCATCGGGTCGCAATGGAGTTGGTTGTGTAGCGAATCAAAATTCCAATCTCCAGTTTCCGGCGTTCTGGTACAGCGAAACGATATTGCCACCCATGCCCGACAGGCTGGTTCGATAAGCAAACGAATCGACCATTTGCCACAGCGGCAAGACGGGCAGTTCGTGGTGCGAAATCGAGTGCAACACAAGCAACCGGTCACGAACCTCTTTCCAATTGCGTGCCTCTTCCAATCGTCGCAATCCCAGCCCGATGAGTTGGTCTTCGCTTTTTGCCAAGCCATCGGGTCCGAGTAAACGACGTGCATCGATGATCGGTTCCCAGATCGCCGCAGAGACGTAGACGATATCCGCAGTGTCTGGATCAGGGAAAGTTCGACCGATGGGCAGTTCAACCAGTTCAACTTTCAAGCCCAGCAATTCCCATTGACTGCGAATGGCTTCGCAAGCGACGCGAGACAGGTTATCGGCGGGGAAGGCCAGCCTGATTGCACGCAGCACCGGCGGCGGTTCCTCTTTACGTTCGGCCTCTGCAGTCTTCAAATTCTGGCTCAGTGCCACCAATAACTGTGCGAGACTGGGTTCGAATCGGCGCGGCAAAATCGTATTGTCATAGGCATAGCCGAGCGGGTCATCCTGGCTGAGCCCGGCCGGGAATGGCCCCGAGAGAACCCGGCATCCCGGTGAATCACGATTCTCCAGCAATTCACCTTTCAGGATGTCTTCGCGGTTGATGCCATACAGAAGCGCGCGGCGGAAGTTTTTGTCCGAGACGAACGTGTGATCGGAACAGGGCACCAACATGTGAATCGTTGGCAACGGATATTCGACGACTTTGACGTCGCGACGTTCTTTTAACTTGATGGCGTCGGCGGGGAACAACTGGTCCAACACATCGATTTCGCCGCTCAACAACTTTGACACGGCGTCACTGCCCGATGCACACCTGACTTCAACAATCTCGCGCGGCTTGCCACTATCGCCGCTGGTCAACCGAGCATCCTCGGTCAGCATAAAGCGTGTTTCTTGATCATTGACGGTCTCGGTGAAATAGTCGCCGGTGACTCCACCTTTTTCGCCACCAAACCAGCTGGCATCCACATTGATTTGGAGCAAGCAGTTGGGCAACACGTGCGGCCGCCGGAGAACACATTCGACACGTTGTGGACCGGTGATTCCGATCCCCGTGACCGCAGCTGCCCAGGGTGAGAAATAGATTTCTGATTCCGGGGTTGCTCGCTTGGCCAATTGATCGGCCAAGAAATCGACCTCGATGCGGTTCAACGGCTTCGGCAGCTTGGCGGTGTCAAGTGTTAACTCCATCCCCAATCGATCGGGTGTCGTTTGCACACTGCCAAACAAGAAATCGTACTCGCCGCCTTCCGGCGCGGCTCCCTGGATCTCGAACAAATTGCGATAGAGCAATCGGCCGGCACGACGCGCCGCCCAGTTGTCCAACCGCACGGGATCAAAAACGCGCGCCGCCTGTAACACGCCGACCGAGATCAACGGATAAGCCTCATCGATCCGTTTGACCAGCTCACGTCCGCCGGCAATGTCTGGCTTCAAATACAAACTTTCTCTGGCCAAACGACGCGCCGAGCGAAAGTCCTTGGCTTTGACCGCGTCGATCGCTGCCTGGCGTTTTTCGGTCGCCATCCTCAGGAATTCGCCATCCCATTTCGCGATGGCATCAAGACCGTAATCCTTGTACTCCACTTTTAATCGCGCCAACACCTGTTGTGCATTGTCCAGATCGCCGTCGTTGACCAGGGCTTGCATCAACGATCCGGTTGTCAAACTGATCGCTTTCAGGACATCGGATTGGTTGAATTGTGGATCATAACGATGCAATTCCTCCAGCATGGCAAGCGCTTCGGCACGTTGGGTTCCGGAAGCTCGCTTGATGGCGTTGCGCCACAAGAATTCCGATCGCAGTTTTTTTAAACCGGGGCGTCGCGGGTAGTCACGAATCAGGATCGACAGAAACGGATAGGCTCCGACAAAGTCTTCCGACGCAATCCGTTCGGCGGTTTCTCGTTCCAATCGTTTTTCCCAGAAATCGATTCGTTCGATGTCCGTCCACTTGGCGACGAATTCATCGGATTCAATCCCCTGGATCGAAAATCGAAGCGTGCCGCGCGGCGTCGCCGGCATATCACGGAACGGCAACAATAGGATCTTTGCCCATCCGCCGCCTGACGCCGCAGTGAAGTAGATGATGTCGTGCGGTTCTTCTTGCAACAGCCCCAATCCCTCGTCTTCCGGTTTGCCGGAATCGGAGAAGGTCAGTGTCTGTGCGCCGGCGGGCGTCATGTATCCGAACAGACCGACCAGGGCCGCCATCAATAGCGTCTTCCAGCCAATCATTCGAACGTCGGGGGTGATTGGAACGATTGATTTCATTGTTCATTCACCCCGCTTGGAATCTTGACGACGTAAACGACACCCTCGTCGCCGGGGACCAGCAATCGGTCCTTTAAAACCATTGGTGTCGCGGAGAACGGTTCACCGACTTGCGTCAGTCCTACCTGCTCGCCCGAGGCAGCATCGATCACGACAATCCATCCGGAATCGGAAACGATAATGATTTTGCCGTTGTCGACCACCACGTCGCCGACGGGCAACCCCTTGGGAACAGGAACCGAAAACGTAAGCTGGCCGTCGGTTGTTACGCCTCGCAAGACCTGGTCATCGGTCATGACAACGGCCTGGTCGCCGGCGCTGGCCGGTCCCCAGATGACTCGGCCGTCCATTTGCCGCTGAAACTTCTCCTTTAGTGTCACCAAATCGCGACCGATCACCGAATCTGCTGCCGGCCCGCTGGTCGCCGCCATCATCGTGTTGCCGACGCCGGCGATGGTTCCCAGTGTTGCCGAAGGCAAAGTGACCATCGCCAATTGGGCCATGCGGTCACCGACGCGTAGACGGTAAAGCCCGTTGCGACTATCGGCAACGACGACTTGTCCGGGATCATCGGGCACCCTGACCGAGTTGGACCAGGAAACCTTGTCGATCGGATTACTGACCGGTTGGAAGGGGCTGCCGAGTTGTGAACCGGTTTGGAAATCCATCACCACGGCGCGACCGGTATCGAGTGTTAAGAACAGGCCTCCGCCGGCAACCAAACCGCTGCCGGAAAGATTGCCCGTCGGCACGTTCAGACTGACCAGCCTCAGTTTTTCCGTTTTGCGAGTCGGGTCGTAGACGGCCACTTGTTGGCTGCCTTCGTCAGCAGCCTTGTTGATCAAGACGGCGCGTTTGTCATCGACCGAAAGCGGGTTTTCGAATCGCATGATCACCCCCACGCCGCCGCGGTTTTCGATCGGGGCACGTGTCGCACCACTGTCGATTGCCGATTGATCTAATTCAAACAAGGCGGCTTGGCTGGTCATCGCGTGAACCCCAACATCGGCACGACGGAGCATCGCGACGGGAGCACCCACATCGTTTCGCCACAATTCTTCACCGGTCTTGGGATCCACCGCCGAAACGCGGATGCCCGAGGTCCCGCGCAATTGCCGAGCGTGGACCAATGCGTCCCCGATCGCCAGTGGCTGGCCGACAAAGGTGTCGCCTTGGTGATCCGACCAATCCGGAACCACACGTCCCCGGTTGACTTGCAATTCAAAGCGACTGATTTGCGATCCGGTCGTCCACATCTGGCTGCGACCGACCGCCATTTCGGTCAACGTCGGCGTTCCGTAAGACGCCGGTTGCTTCGCGACGACCGAGACCTTGTCGGTTTCACTGGTGACTTCGACATCAAAGACGGCGACTTCACCCAGATCCGTCAGAACCACCAGACGACGCTGCTCGGCGACGATCGGCGAAACAACGACATTGCCGCCCATACGGACCGAGTCCTGGGCTTTCTTTAAATGGGTTCCGTCTTCATCAACACCCAAGATATGAACCAGACAATAATCGGATCCTTTGTTTTCGATCACGAACAGGTGATTCAGCAGCGGGGTCGGAGGAACCGCAATCGTTCCAATCGCATGACCGATGTAGTAGCTCTCGATGCTGGACCCGTCATTGCTGCCCAGCACGTAGAGATTGCTGTGATCGCCGGGGATATACGCAATCGAGTCACGGCTATCAACACCCGGTCCGACCTCCAGTCCCTGGGGAATCTGCTGAGCCCACTTTGCATCACCCGTGGTTGCATCAATTGAAAACAGCAATCCGGATTTGGTCGAAACGTAAACATCATCACGAACCACAACCGGTTGATTAAACGGTTCGCCGATTTCGACCCGCCAGTCGACATCGCCGGTTCGTCCGTCGCATCGTTCAATCGACAAGGCTGCCGATTCGGTCAACAGGACCGCGGACCCGTCATTCAATCGAATCGGTTGATGGGCGAGAGAGTTTCCGACGTAGCGACGCCAAAGCAATGTTCCGTCTTCGCCGTTGAAGGCTAACACGCTTCCCTTGGTCCGAATAAAGATCACTTCGTCACGCAAATCCGGAACGCGTTCGCCGCTGCGGGCCGTCAATACAATCGGCTTCAAATCTGCCAACGGTTCTGCTTCGATCAATTTAGGCAACTTGGCAGTGGTCTCGACCAATTGTTGCTGAATCGCACTGGCCTTGGTGATCAACGTCGTCAGCCGTTCGTTGTCACCCAATTCGGGGAACGAACGCAGCAATTCAAAGCGAACGTCATACGCAGCTTTGGTGTTCTTTTCGGCCAGGAACTTCGTCATTTCATCGACGGACTTGTCCAGCTGTTCGTTGCGTTGGATTTCTCGCTCGACCCTTCCGCGCGCCTCGTCAATTTCTTTCAGTCGTCCCGAAAGAGTCGTCCGCATCGCCCCGGTCATGTATTGCGGATTTGCCGTCAGGGCAAGCTGTTGATCCAGATTCTCCAGCAGTTTGCGTTTAGCCACGGTGTCCGACTTTTCCTTGGCTTCCTTGACGATGTTTTCGGCAACATCGACTAGCAGTGCCGCCAGGTTCCCGCGTTCTTCGTTCAGCCCTTCCTCGTCTTCGATTCCCGGCAATTTCTCGATCGCTTTCTCCGTCGCGACCGTTGGGTCGGCCATGTCTTTGGCGATGTACAACTCGGTCATCGTGATGCGTGTTCTGGCAAGCGAACTGTGTTCATTCGAATCGCCAAACGTATCCAGAAACTCGTCGTATCGTTTCTGTGCTTCCAGCCAGACCTGGTCGTCATACAGCTTGTTGGCCAATTGAATCGAATCGTCGGCGTTTCCCCGCGAGAGGATCCAGTACAGCAAACCGCCGGAAAGTAACAA
>JAGQPO010000108.1 GCA_020426665.1 Planctomycetales bacterium | reverse complement strand
ACTATCTGAATGCTAAAGGAGCCGAATACCCAGAGGCGATTGCCGTGGATCCACGATACCAGGGGCGGAATACAGACTTGAATATCTGGGACCCGTTCGGCAACTATCTGGTTTTCTGCTCGCAGACGACAGAACGATAAGGGCAAATGATAACAACCAATAAGATCGCGTTTCGTTACCCGACCGAGTTGCGTTTGACGACTGTGCGGGACGTTTCCGCATCGCACTCGACTGAAAGTGCCGCCTTGACAAAGTAGCTAAACCTAATAAACCGTTCCACACGTTGCCGCGGTCAGGTCGGTTTTGAAATCAGCGAATTCTATTCCCACTCGATGATTGCCACCGTTCGTCGGCCGACATCGACTTCCTTATCGGCTCAGTCAAACATTGATTCGAAAATATTCATGCACACATTGTTCGTTTGAACGCAAAATGGCGTTCATGCCACGCGCTTATCGGCTCCAATCCGGGGACCTGCTACACATGCCGCAGCTTCACGCTTGGTGTCAAGTATGCCAGACCGTGTCGGTGGTGGAAGCACTGAAGACCTTGGGAAGGTATGTTGGAAACGAGCGTCTTGAGCGTGGTTTGGCCGAGGTTCTTGCAATCCGTACCAAGCCACAGCGCTGCTTGATATGTGGGAATACCAACGTTGACATCACGAATGATGATTTGATGGATCTATCGCACGGCATGTGCGTTGGAACGCTGCGCTGCACATTCAATTTATTTGGCGGCCAAATGATTCATGGATCAGATCCAGTTGTGCCTCATATTTACGATGCCGAGGGAGACTTGCTGTCGGTTGGTATTGGAGCTAACCAAGATCCACTGCCAATGGCCTGGCCGTCTGATTGGGCCACTTGGCAACCAATGTGGTGGGCATGATGCGACGAACCAATGGATCCACCGGAGCCGTCGAATCGGATTTGATTGAATTGGAAGACCGTCCAGACTACTCCGACCGAATCGTGTCAATGGATTTTGGATCCCAATTCTTTTTCCCACCATTTAAGATAGGTTTCAGGCGCAACGTCGTGGCGTAGCCCTCGTTTTTCCATTTGCCGAAGGTACCACTGGTCACTTGATTGGATGGTTGCCTCTACGTCCGCTTCGGCGATGCGGCCCTGGTCGTTTGTTTCCTGGATCCAACGATCAAGTTCATCTCGCAATTGTTTCAGTTTGCCTTCGTATTTCGGATCACCCGCCAGGTTAACCAGTTCTTCGGGATCGGCGACGACGTCGTACAGTTCTTCGCGGGGGCGTCTGTCGCTCCAGAAAATCGCCGGGGCGCCGGTCAGTTCATCTCGCCGGTGCAGCACCTCCGCCGCGGTGAGTCCCGGGTATTGCAGAGTCTTGTATCCACTGTGTTGTGAATAGGGGCGTTCGGGGTAGAAGTTGCGAATGTACTTGTATTGGTTGGTGCGCACGCAACGCACGCGATCCAGTGTGCTGCCCAGGCGGTCTCGCGCCGCAAAGATCATTTCGTGACCCGCAAACGTCTTTTCCAGCATGTCTCGGCCGTGCATCCAATCGGGCAGTTCGACTCCAGCCAGCCGTATCGTGGCGGCGCTGACGTCGATCAAGCTGACAAGTTCGTTGCGGACGATTGCGGGTTCGATTTTGCCTGGCCAACGTACGACCAGCGGAACACCCAGCCCTCCGTCGTACAGCCATTGTTTGTCCCGATAATGGGGACGTCCATGATCGCCAAAGAAAAAGACGACGGTGTTGTCCGTTAATCCTTCTTTGTCGATCCGGTCCAGAACCGCGCCGACTTTCTTGTCCAGGACTTCAATCGACGCTAGGTAGTTCGCCCAGTCGGTGCGAACGACCGGGTGCTCGGGGTAGTAGGACGGAATTTGGACGTCGTTCGCGCGCGCCGGATCTTTGGCTTTGACAAAGTCGCGATGCGGTTCGTGGATTTGTACTTGGGCAAAGAAAGGCTGGCCTGCTTTTCGGCCGCGATCGCCAATCGACCAATCCACGGCGTCGTACAGATCGCCGTCAAATCGAAAATTGTAGTCTTCTTTGCCACGCTTTCGAAGATTTGAGTCGCCGTTGCAGACAAAGTAACCTGAGCGACGCAGCAGTTGCGTGATCGGCTGGATCGGCTGTCGCAGCGGTTTTTTGTTGATCGTTCGATGGTGGTGTGTTCCCGTTGTGGTTTGATAAACACCCGTGATCAATGCTGATCGCGATGATGAACAAACCGGCGCGGTGGCAAACGCATTGGTGTATCTGGCTCCCTGCTTTGCCAGGCGATCGATGTTCGGAGTATCGACGCCTTGGTAGCCGTAGCAGCCCAGTTCCGAGCTGAGGTCGTCGGCGATGATCCAAACGATGTTCGGGCGGTCGTCCGCAGATGCGGGCGCCAATAAAAACGCGGCGATGGTTGCGATCGTCAGAAGTTGGCGAGTCATGATAGATCTCAATAAAGTTGGCTCTCCAGCGGAGCCTACCTCCGTTTTACTGGGCAACTTGAGTCTAACCGAACGAACCGACCCGTGGGCCAATCGGTTCCGAATCGACAATCTTCTTGCTCTGCCATGCCTTTAAAAAAGCCCTGTCGGGTTTCTTACCCACAGATTTAGAGGAAGAGCCTTCTTGCTTCCCTGAGTCAATTGCTGGTGCTGCGAAAAAACGTGTCGGCCTACGCTGCGGTTCTTTCGAGTCTCGGAGAGACTCGACGACGTGACCTGCTGGCGGACTCGCAAATTCAGACGGCTAAACGGTTTGCAACTCGGATCGGTGGCGATGAGCGAGAAGTGTCATTATTTTTCCAGAATTCTTGGCGGCTTCTCCGTCCCGATTGGACTGCTATCAGCAACGGAGCAGCTCTACAGAATCATTCGCTCTCCGAGTCGATTTATTTTGGATTGATCCCTTCTCATACGTGAAAGCGAATTGTAGTGAAAGCCCCTCACAAAGTGTCTCCGGTATCCACAAAGACGAAATCGCTGCGAAAACAAGCTCGGCGATCCCGGCGGTCATCGTTACGAATGGAGTTGCTGGAAGATCGACGGCTGATGGTTGGTGACATTACCGGCAATGTGTTCCATGATGTGAATGCGAACGGGACCGACGACAGCGTAGACGACGGGCTGGCCGGTTGGACTTTGTTCGTTGATACCAATGGTGACGGCCTGAAGAACCCGGGCGAACCCACGGCCGTTACCGATTCAAAGGGACGCTACGAGTTCCGAGGCTTGCCCGCCGGGCCGACCACCGTCTATGAGGAATTGCAGCCCGGATACATTCCCACGCCGGGATTTTCGGACCACGAAACGATCGACGTTCGCGACGGACGCCGCGTGCGATTGAAATTCCCGAACGTGACCGGCGCTCCGCCATCGGGGACGGTGATCGGGAATCTTTATCAAGATTCAAACTTCAACGGCGTTCGTGATCCGCTGGAGGAAACATTGGAAGGTTGGCAGGTGTTCCTGGATTTCGATGGAAACGGAGCGTTGACACCTGGTGAACCGACGACCACCACCGACACCGATGGAGACTATCTTTTTGCCGGAGTTCCGGAGGGACCGGTAAGCGTTTATGAAATTCCCCAGTCCGGCATGGTGCCTGTAACACCAGGGCTGTTCCCACTGGTTGGAGCCACCGACCATCAATCGGTGGTTGTTGCCGTCGGTGGAACGGCTCGTGCTGATTTCGCAAACATGTTCCCCAACGTTGGCACCATTCGCGGCACAGTTTGGAACGATGCCAACGGTGACACGATTCATGGGGCAGGCGAATCGGCACTTGGCGGTCGAACGGTTTTTGTCGACTTGAATGCCAACAACGTTCCCGACGCAGGTGAACCCCAGCGGATCAGCGACGTGGATGGACTCTACGCGTTCGAGGGCCTGCGTGCAGGTGCGTACCGAGTGACCGAACTGTTGCCCGATGGTTGGGCGACGGCCGATGGGCATCCTTCGACGGTTTTGACGTCGGTCTTGGTCGGTGGCGATCGTATCGTTAACTTCAACGACTTTATTCCGGTCAACGGATCGATCTCGGGAATCCTCTACAATGATGTCGACGGAGATGGCGTCCAATCCGCTGGCGAATCCCCTTTGGCGGGATGGCAAATCTACATCGATCTAAATCGCAATGGAGTGCCGGATGTTGATGACCCACAAGCGACCACTGATGCATCCGGGCAGTACGCATTTGTCGATCTTGCCTATGGAAATTACCAGCTGCGCGAGATCATTCCTGCCGGATGGGAAGGTTGGAACCCTGGCGGTGGTGTGGCGAATGTACGGTTATTAAACGGCCAAGATCATCAGTTCGATTTCAGCAATCGCGAGCAAATCGGAACCATTCGAGGCACAGTGTGGAACGATGTCAACGGTGACGGTCAGGCCGCCGCGACTGATTTGGGTGTGGACGGACGGACCGTCTTTGTCGACTTGAATGCCAACGGCGCCCTTGATGTTGACGAACCGATGGTGCTGAGCGGTGCTGACGGCACGTACGAATTGACTCGGATTCCCAATGGGACCTATTCCGTTGTCAACGTCGTTCCCGAGGGTTGGGTCAGCGCCGTCGAGACGTCATCTTCGGTCACGGTCACCATTACGACCGGCAGCGTCAAAGTTGCTGACTACTACACGCTGCAACCGGTCAACGGATCGATCAGTGGAAACGTATGGTTTGACAATGATTCCGACCGAATTCAATCGGTCACAGAACCAGTCATTCAAGGCATGACCTTGTATGTCGACGTCAACGGGAACGGTATTCAGGATCCCGATGAACCCCTCGGGATCACCGACGCGGCCGGCGTCTATGAAATTGCCGACGTTCCATACGGCAACCAAACGGTACGGAGCCTGAATCCCGACGGTTTGATTCCCACCAACCGCGCCGGTGGTTTTGCCACGCTGCTGGTCCTTAGCGGTGAAGCCGTCGGCGGAGTCGACTTCGGATACCGCGAACCCACCGAGTTCACGATCAGCGGTTTCGTGTACCACGATGCTGATGGCAACGGAGTTCGAGATCTGGGCGAAAAGGGGCTCAGCGGCATCACGATGTACTTGGATATCAACGGGAATGCCGCGCTGGATCCTGGCGAGCCTACCACCGTGACGTTACAGGATCAATTCTTTACACCTGCGATCAGCGAAGCGGGCAAGTATTCGTTTACGCACCTGGCGCGAGGAACGTATACCGTTCGAGAAATCGTCCCAGCTGAGTTGGAACGCACTGCATTGGCCAGTCGAGAACGTGTGGTCACGGTCGGTCCGACAAGCCAGCTTGCGGTTGACTTTGCAAATCTGTACCGCGCAAACGAGATTCACGGATCGGTTTTCGACGACACGGATGATGACCAGATCAGAGACGCCGGCGAATATGGACGTCCGGGTGTGGCGGTCTACATCGACATGGACCGAGACAACGTGTATGACGTGGGAGAGCCCACGACGGAGACCGATGCTGAAGGAGCCTATCACTTCTACGATTTGACGCCGGGCGCGTATGTGGTTCGTGAGCTGGGCGAGGGTGTGGGGCCACGAACTTATCCGACGACCACGGGCGGAATCCTGTGGCCTGACGGAACGGATCATCCGGCGGTCGGCAACGTCACGCCGACGTTGATTGCAACCTCATTGGGGCAAGGCGACCGATACACCGAGACGGTCAGTTTAACTTTGCCCAACACGGGCGGACTGACAGATTTGGTTGACGTCTTCCTGTTATTTGACGACACCGGAAGTTTCACCGCGAACAGCCCCATCGTACGTGCGGCATTTCCCGAAATCATTGCGACGCTACAAGCCGCGATGCCGACCGTCGACTTCGGTTTCGGTGTCGGCCGGTTAGAAGAGTATGGAGGATTTGCAGCAGAGTTTCCCGAGGGGCGTCCATTTATTTTGAATCAGCCGATCGTTGCATCGACGACAACGGGTTTCACCACCTCGATTCAATCCGCACTGGACCGCGTGGCCCCTGGATACGGCGGCGACCAGCCGGAAACGACGATCGAAGCTCTGTTTCAAGTCGTCACTGGGTTGGGATTCGATGGCAACGACAACGGCAGTGTGTTGGATAGCGGCCCAGCCGGATTGGCGTCGACACAGGTCACGGAAAGTCCCAGCGGCGATGTGCCAAACTTCGCATCCTTCACCGCCGACCCGGCGAACAATGTTTTACCCGCCGACGGCAACATTGGCGGTGTGGGGTTCCGCCCCGGTGCACTGCCGGTGATCTTGACCGCGACCGATACCGGTTTTGCATACCAGCCCAAGGGAGAGACCAGCGTCACGGGGCTGGGTGGTCTTTCATTGCCACTTTCCGCATTGACCCAAACGGCTCGCCCCACCACGCCGTTTGATTCCGGGGCGGGGATTCAAGAAACGGTCACTGCGCTCAACGCGCTCGGTGCGTTGGTCGTCGGACTTGGCACGAACTCTGTGGCGACCGCCGATCCACGTCTGGGACTGGAATCACTTGCTCGTCTGACGGGAGCCGTGAATCAGTCGGTCAATACGATTGCCAATGGAACGGCCGATCCGATCGAGCCCGGTGATCCGCTGTACTTTCAAATCAGCAGCGGGTTCGGAGCGACCGTCGCCAACGGCATCACCGACGCCATCGCCAATGCGGTCACCAACGTCGCCTTGAATATCACCGTCCAGGCCTCCGACCCATCGGTTCACATCATCAATCACACCGGCACGCTTGCCGGTTTGGCTGCGGGTGCGACGGCATCGTTCGACATTGAATTTGTCGGCGACGGGCGTCCGCATCGTTTTGATTTGCAATTCGTCCGCGAAGGTACCAACGTCGTTATTGGTTCGATTCCGGTCGTGTTGGGAACGCCGATCGTCGGAGACGGGTATCACTACGATGATTTGGACAATGGAGAGGTTCATCAGTCGTCCCACTTTGGACACTATGTCCCGAACGTCGCACCAAGTTTTGTTGCCGGCCCGGATCAATCAATCACGGACGTCGACGGTGCCCAGCAAATTTTGGGTTGGGCGACCGATATCGACGCCGGCGGAATAACCGAATCCGGTCAAACGTTGACTTTTGATGTGACGGTCGACAATCCAGCTCTGTTCATCGTGCCGCCGACCGTTTCGGCCGACGGAACGTTGGCGTATGAAACGGTGCCCGGTGTCAGTGGCAGTGCTCTGGTAACCGTTGTGCTGCACGACGACGGCGGTCGAGGGCCGAGTGGTATCGATACAAGTTTGCCACAAACCTTTAACATTACCATCGTCAATGCGAACAATGCACCGATCGCCGCCGACGACATCTATTCCGTCGACCAGGACACAACGCTTGATGTTTCGGCGGCCTCCGGAGTTTTAACAAACGATACCGACGCCGATCTGGATCCGCTAAGTGCGGGACTTGTTAGCTTGCCGACCAACGGTAGCATCACTCTCAATAGCGATGGTTCGTTTACCTATACTCCGACACCCGGTTTTGCGGGAACCGATTCGTTCAGCTATGTCGCCAACGATGGAGTGCTTGGTTCGAATCCTGCCACTGTGACCATCACCGTCAACGAAACGTTGTTTCCCCCGGTCGCCTCCGACGATGTTTTCGCTGGAAGTGAGGACACCGCGTTGTCCGGAAACGTGCTGGTCAATGATACCGATGCAAACGGAGACGTTTTGACCGCTGCGATTGTCGATTCGCCAGTCAACGGTACGGTCACGCTTAACGCAGACGGCTCGTTCACCTACGTTCCCTTTGCCAACCAATCTGGCGGTGACAGTTTTACCTACGTCGCCAATGACGGCACATCGAACTCCGGTATTGCTACCGTTTCGATCACCATCGCTGCGGTCAACGACGCCCCCACGGCGGTCGGCGAAAGCTACAGTACCGCCGAGGACACGGTGCTTTCGATCGCCTCTCCGGGACTTTTGGCCAACGATTCCGACATCGATTCGACGGCTTTGAGTATTATCCCTGTTACTTCACCGCTGCGTGGCACACTTTCGATCGGTGCGGGCGGATCATTTGTTTACACGCCACAGGCCAACTTTAACGGACCGGATAGCTTTGCGTATCGAGTCAGCGACGGTGCGTTAACATCCGAGATCGTCACGGTAACGTTGATCGTCGATGCCGTTAACGACCTGCCGACGGTTGTGTCGGATCGTTACACCGTGACAACGGGCGAAACGCTAGACGTCCCGGCCGCAGGAGTCTTGTCCAACGACAGTGATGTCGACGGCGATGCTTTGACCGTCCAGTTGTCGATCTCTCCGACCAACGGTACGGTTGTCATTGATCCGGATGGAGCATTTCGCTACACACCATCGGTCGGATTCGTCGGGATCGACAGTTTCACTTATGTCGCCAGCGACGGGATTGGGCAATCGACCGAGGCGGTCGTAACAATCGATGTTGCGGATGTCGTTCCGGGGACGAAGTTCCACGTCGTTGACGCCGCGAGTCTGTCCACGTTCCAGTACGCAGCCGACGGGCTTTCGTTGTCCAGTCACGCACTTGATGGCGCCAATGCCAAACCTCGCGGCATCGCCTCCAACGCCGACGGGACTTTGCAGTGGGTCGTTGATCAGCGCGGCGAAGTGTACGTTTACAATGGCGACGGAGGATTCCTTGGCCAGTGGCGAGTGGATCGAGTCGGTTCACCCGAAGGAATCACCGTGTGGGGTAATGACCTTTGGATCGTCGACGCCAACAACGACAATGTCCACCGTTTTGTCGGTGGTGCAAACTTCAGGTCCGGTCGTGTGGAGGCCAATTCGACGTTCCCGCTGAACGGTGCCAACCGAGATGCCACCGATATCGTTACCGACGGAGAACACCTGTGGGTGGTCAACGATACGACGGGCCTGGACAGTGTCTTTCGCTATACAATCTCAGGAACTCTCGAAGGCTTTTGGGATTTGTCATCCACCAATCCCAGCCCGACCGGAATCACTCTGGACCCCAATGACGTGTCCCACCTTTGGACCGTCGATGCCAGTACCGATCGTGTCTATCAATACGATTCCGCGACGTCACGACTGAGTGGCAGCCAGGAGCCGAGTGTGTCCTTTGCACTGGCGACGAACAATTCGGATCCTCAAGGAATCGCGGACCCATTGCCCAGACGACGGACGGGCGGGTCGGTCGGTCGGGTGATCGATCACGAGAACGATCGACTGGAGTCCATCGAAACGTCCGTACTTAAGACGATTGGATTCACTTCGCCGGTCGAACATGTTGGGTTTCAACGTGTGATGGACTGGGCAGCAGAATCCGAGTCAGAGTCGGACGAAGATCTGCTCGAACTACTGGCTCTTGACGCTGTGATTTCAAAGAGGGATCGCAGTCACGGGTAGTGCGGATCGAAGGATCAGCCACAGGGACGCTGCTGTAAAAACGGTCCCGCAAGTCTGTGTTTCTATTTATTCCGCGGTCGGATTCGAGGACGCATTCGATATTATTCGGTCGATATTCGCGACTTCGGCCGCGGCTTTGATTTTTCCGGGTGATAGGTCGCAACTCGTTCAGCGACCGTTGGCAATGTCCGGCCAATGCGATGTCATTGGCAAGACGATCCGATTGGCAAGCGGGAGAAGGATTCGCGTAAAAGCAGCGTCGAAGCGGGAATTTCGGCCATCCGCCGCGAGAATGATCAACTCCTTCGGTACACCCGATAGCAAGTCGTTCTGTATGACTTAGACTAACGTGGCGATGAATGGCGCTACTTTGTGTCGCGCGTCCTGCATTGCCATGAGATCCAGCTGTCATTCAATCGATTTGCTCATGCGTTTCCACCGTTCATCTGGGATTCTACTTCACATCACCAGCCTGCCGAGCCGCTTCGGTGTGGGCGATTTCGGCCCCGGTGCTGTTGAGTTTGTCAATTTTTTGGAGCGGGCCGGCCAGCATTTGTGGCAAGTGCTGCCGCTTGGACCTCCGGCGCTGGGGAATTCCCCCTACAGTTGTTATTCGGCTTTCGCCGGAAACCCGGCGCTGATCAGTCCCGAACAATTGGCCGCCGACGGTTGGGTTACCGGCGACGAAGTACAACCTCCCGACGAAGGAGATTCCAGTACATCACTGGTGAACTACGAAACCGTCGCCGCACAGAAAGTCAAGCTTCTCGAATCGGCGTACTCGCAATCGAAGTCGGATCTGGAATCCGATGAACGGTTCGACGAGTTCTGTCAGGAGAACGCGTTTTGGCTTCATGAATTTGCCAGGTTCGAAGCATGCATGCGCCACTTTGACAACGCGAATTGGACGCAGTGGCCACGGGGGCTGGTTCATCGCGAACAGCAGGAACTGGCCAAAATTGACGATGAACTGGCGGATCAAATCAGGTTTTCAAAGTTCTCGCAATTTATTTTCGATCAACAATGGCGTCGGATCAAAGGATACGCCAACGACCGCGGTATCCGAATCTTTGGTGACATGCCCATCTTCGTCGCTCATGAAAGCGCCGATGTTTGGGTCAATCAGTCCCTGTTTGAACTCGACGACTCTGGACAACCAGCAGTCGTTGCCGGCGTGCCACCGGATTACTTTTCCAAGACCGGCCAACGTTGGGGAAACCCTTTGTACCGATGGAAGGTGTCTGAGGCGACCGGCCACGCATGGTGGACACAGCGTTTTCGATTCGAGCTTCGGCAATTTGATCTTTTACGAGTCGATCATTTTCGTGGTTTTGAATCGTATTGGGAAATTCCCGCGGATGCCGAAACAGCCGTCGCCGGAAAGTGGCGCAAAGGGCCAATGGAGGCGCCGTTTAAAGCGGCGGAGGCGGAATTGGGCGAGCTGCCGATCATCGCCGAAGACCTGGGCGCGATCACCGACAAAGTCCATCAACTGCGTGATTCGCTGGGGTTCCCAGCGATGCGAGTGTTGCAATTCGGGTTCGAAACCAAGGACGATGTGTTCCACCGACCGGGCCATTACCCGGAACATTCGGTTGCCTACACGGGGACTCACGACAACGACACGTTGATGGGATGGTACAGCAAGCGTCTTGAAGACCAGCCGGACAATCACTTGCTTGACGAGTACATTACGGGGACGACAGACATCCACCTGCAACTGATCAAATTGGTCTTCGATTCTGCCTCCGATTTGGCGATCGTCCCGATGCAGGACGTCCTGGGACTGGGCAGCGAAGCCAGAATGAACATCCCGGGCGAAGCCGACGGGAACTGGGCCTGGCGAATTGAATCCGCGGATTTGAAAGATGACTTGGCAATGTATCTCGCAACGATCACAAAGGAGTCAAATCGTTGTGAGGTGGCATGCTGCAATTGAGACGCGAAACGTTGGTGCACAGGCCTTCATGCGATTCCCTGTCGCTGCGTAGCAGCGGCAATGGGCGGTTGAAGCCTGGACACCAACACGCATGCCCCTGACGTCGGCTGCTTTTGCCTCTAAAATGTAGGCATGTCAAATCAAGAATGGAACGATGCCTGGGGGACGCTTCGATTCGACAACCGATTCACGCGGGAATTGCCGGCGGATCGGGACGAATCGAATTCGACTCGACAGGTTTACCAGGCCTGTTATTCACGCGTGATGCCCAAGCAAGTGGCCCGGCCGACGTTGGTTGCCCACTCGCACGAAGTCGCCGAACAACTTGGCTTTGTGCCGGATCTGGTTCAATCGCAGCAATTCGCGGATGTCTTTGCGGGGAATGCCTTGCATCCGGCGATGGATCCGTTTGCGATGTGTTACGGCGGCCATCAGTTCGGCAATTGGGCCGGTCAACTTGGTGACGGACGCGCGATCAATTTATGTGAAATTGTCGATCGAAACGGACAACACCAGACGCTGCAGTTAAAGGGTGCCGGCCCGACTCCCTATTCGCGTTTTGCCGATGGCTTGGCGGTACTTCGGAGCAGTGTTCGCGAATTCTTGTGCAGTGAAGCGATGTATCACCTTGGTGTGCCGACCACCCGTGCACTCAGTTTGGTGTTGACCGGTGACTCGGTCACGCGAGACATGTTTTACGATGGCAACCCGAAACAAGAACCTGGCGCGATCGTGTGTCGTGTGGCGCCATCGTTCGTGCGTTTGGGCAGTTTCCAAATCTTTGCAAGTCGCGACGATGAATCGACACTGCGTCAATTGGCCGAGTTTACGATTCGAAATGATTTTCCGCACCTCGGTGAACCGTCGCCTGAGGTTTACGCCGCCTTCTTTGCAGAAGTCTGCCAACGTACGGCCGAGTTAATGATCCACTGGATGCGAGTCGGATTTGTTCATGGTGTTATGAACACCGACAACTTGTCCGTGTTGGGATTGACGATCGACTACGGGCCATACGGTTGGCTGGAGGACTATGATCCCGGATGGACACCCAACACGACCGACGCCCAAGGACGACGCTATCGCTATGGCAGTCAACCGCAGGTGGCGCAGTGGAATCTGGCACAGTTTGCCGGCGCGTTACTGCCGTTGGTCGATCACGACATCGATTCGCTGCAGGCCGGTTTGCAGTTGTACGTTGACACTTTCGACGATGGATGGCACACGATGATGTCCGCAAAGCTTGGGCTGGACAAATTTCGCGGCGATGATGACGTGCAATTGTTTGCGGACCTGTTTGACGTGCTGCAAATGGTGGAAACCGACATGACGTTGTTTTATCGGCGGCTGGCGGATGTGCCATGCGAGACGGAGCCAGAGTCGGTATGCGAGAGATTGGCTGATGTTTATTACCAACCTGAGCAAATTGATGACTCGGTTCAGAATGCGACCACCCAATGGTATCAGCGCTATCAACAGCGAGTCCTTCAGTCCGGCGTGTCTGATGCGAAGCGTCGCGAGCGAATGAACCGTATCAATCCGCTGTACGTGTTGCGAAATTACCTGGCCCAATTGGCGATCGATCGCAGCGATCAAGGCGACCATTCCGGCGTCACCGAATTATTGGACGTTTTGCGGCAACCCTACCAGGAGCAACCCGGGCGCGAAAAGTATGCCGAGAAACGCCCCGAGTGGGCGCGCCATCGCGCGGGATGTTCGATGTTGTCGTGCAGTTCGTAAACTGCATGGTGGATCATGCGATCAGATCCGGTATCACTTTCGCCGGCTCGACTCCGGTCAACCTTTGATCCAAGCCTTGGAATTTATACGTGAAACGTTCGTGGTCAAATCCTAACAGGTTCAGGACCGTTGCATGGAAGTCGTGGATGTGGATTGGATCTTTGACGATGTTGTAACTGAAATCATCGGTTTCGCCGTAGATCGTTCCGCCACTGGCACCGCCTCCGGCCATCCACATCGTGAAGCACCTTGGATGGTGATCTCGACCATAGTTTTCGCGTGACAGTTGGCCTTGGGTGTAGATTGTGCGTCCGAATTCGCCGCCCCAGATCACAAGCGTGTCATCCAGCATCCCACGCTGCTTCAAGTCTTCCAACAGCCCATAGCAAGGCCGGTCGATGTCTTTACATTGGCTGGGCATACGTCCGGCGACGTTGGAGTGATGGTCCCAGTTGTTGTGATAGACTTGGACGAACCGCACACCACGCTCGGCCAACCGTCGCGCCATCAACGCGGTGTTAGCAAACGTGCCGGGCTTTTTCGCTTCTTCGCCGTACAATTCAAACGTGTGTGCCGGTTCGCCGGCCAAGTCCGTCAATTCTGGGACGCTGGCCTGCATCTTGAACGCCATTTCGTATTGTTGGATCCGTGTTTGGGTTTCCGGGTCGCCGAATCGTTCAAAACCGATTCGGTTGATTTCATTCAATTGCTCGATCGACCGGCGTCTCAGTGCGTCCGGAACACCAGGAGGGTTGTTGATAAACAGGATCGGATCACCGTTGCTGCGAAATGACACACCGGCGTGTTCGCCCGGCAAGTATCCGGCGCTCCACAGTCGGGCGGAAATCGCTTGTTCCTGTTCTCGGTTATTCGGGATTGCAACTAAAACGACAAACGCGGGCAGGTTCTCGTTCATCGATCCCAGACCATAGGACGCCCAAGAACCCAAACACGGTCGCCCCGTGACTTGGTTGCCGGTTTGCATGGCGGCAATCGCGGGTTCGTGGTTGATCGCTTCGGTGTGCAGCGATCGCATCCAACAAATCTCGTCGGCCTTCTTCGCCAGATTCGGCAACAATTCCTGGTTCATCCACATGCCACATTGGCCCGCTTGCGCGAACTTAAACTTGGTCGGCGAGATCGGGAACCGAGCCTGGCCGCTGGTCATTGTCGTCAGACGTTGTCCATTGCGGACCGATTCCGGCAAATCTTTGTCGTACCATTCGGCCATCTTGGGCTTGTAATCAAACAGGTCCATTTGCGAGGGCCCGCCGACCATGTGCAAATAGATCACGCGTTTGGCACGCGGCGCAAAGTGGGTCGGCACGGCGCCGGTGTGATCGGATGCGTCGGCGGTTCGTCCGCCCAGCATTCCGCCGTCAAACGCGTTTCCGACCAGCGAAGCCAATGCGGCTCCGCCCAGTAGGTTGCCGCCACGTGTGAAGAACCTTCGCCTTGCGAATAACCGGATTTGATCCGTGTCGTTCAATAGGTTTTGTTTCAGATGACTCATTTGCATACCACCTCGTCCAGATTCATGACTTGATTGCAAACCAGCGTCCATGCGGCAAGCATTGTGGCGGGTATCGAATCCACAGGTTTGCTTTCGCCGACAGCGATCAGTTTGGCGGCATCGTCGGGATGCGATTCGTAATAGCCGGTGAATTCACCAAGACTTTCCAACAATACCTCGTTTTCGCGATCGCTGATATCGCGGCACAAAACTCGCTGTGCGATCTGTTGCAGCGTTTCACGATCATTGTTTCTTGTTTCTGACAACACGGATTCAGCCAGATGCCGCGCGGCTTCGACAAATTGTGGGTCATTCAGTGTCACCAAGGCTTGTAGCGGTGTGTTGGTTCGTTCACGACGGACGACACAGGTTTCGCGGCTGGGCGCGTTCAGCGCTTCCATGTTGGGCGGCGGCGCCATTCGTTTCCAGAATGAATACAGGGTTCGCCGATACAGCCCGTCGTCGTGATCTTGCCGGTAATCACGCGTATTACTTTCGGGCAGCCCGACGATGTTCCAGATGTCGATCGGCTGGTAGGGCCGAACGCCGGGGCCGTACATCTTGTCTGACAACAGACCGCTGGACGCAAGTGCCGAATCACGCACCATTTCGGCATCCATTCGAAAGCGTGGTCCGCGAGATAGCAATGCATTGTCGCGATCGTGCAACAGTTTTTCGGGCGTTGTGACGGCCGCTTGCCGGTACGCGGCGCTCAAAAAGATTTGTTTAAAGAACCGTTTGACATCCCAGCCGTTTTGTTGGAAATCGACCGCCAGAAAATCCAGCAACTGGGGGTTGGCCGGCAAAGTTCCGGTGACGCCAAAGTCTTCGGTCGTCGGTACCAGTCCGCGGCCGAATACTTGTTGCCAAAACCGATTGACGGTCACTCGTGCCGTCAACGGATTGGCCGGGTCGACCAACCAACGCGCAAGTCCGAGTCGGTTTTTCGGTTGATCGTCTTTCATTGGATGCAAGGCCAGCGGAGTCGCCGCGCTGACCTGATCGCCTTTCTGGTCGTACTGGCCGCGGATCAGCATGTATGCCATCGCGGAAGAATCTTTGCGTTCTTCTTGGATGTGTGTCACAGGGCTGCGCGCTTCGATCGCCGACTTTTCTCGGCTGAGAGAATCAATTCGTTCGGCGATTTTTGGATACTCTTGATCAACCACCGAGAGATAATAATTTTGGATCGTTTCTCGTTGTTTGTCGTTCCATTCCTTGTCTGGTTTCGCGTTGGCAATGAATCGCTTGATCGAATCACCGCTTACCAAAGATTCGATCTCTGCTGTCGAGAGGGAACGGCGATAGAAACGAAAGTCGCTGATCGCAAGTCCTGCCATTGCGGGATCGTTGTGCCGTGCCCCGAATCTAAGTGGAACATCCGTCAAAAAGGACCCGCCGGCCTTGAACGTGTTCTGTTGCGGCACCGTGGACTGTTCCTTTCCGCCGATAAAGATCTTGATCCCTTCGGCCCTTGACGACCCGTCATAAGTGACCGCAACGTGTTGCCATTTGCCCGGGCGCAAGACGTCGCCTCGGGTGCCCACTTTAAAAGCATTGTCCGGCCAGCTGTCGACCAGGTGCACCGCCAGCGCGTTCCCTTGGCGGAACAGGTCCCAGCCGCGGAATTGGGGACCGAGATCCATTTTGGCGATCAGACTGCCGCCACCTTCGGCAGGGACGTTGACGAATGCCGAAAATGAAAACGCATCGGTCGCGGTGATGCGGCCGATCGGTCCGATGTCGATCGGTGATTCTCTCTCTAACACCGGCGCAGCGTCGCGACCTTCTTTGTGCTGCCAGCTTACTCCTTTTTCAACGTGCAAGGTCGCATTCAATTCGCCATAAACTCTTAGATCGTTTCCTTGTCCTTCATTTAACGGAAGGTGTGCGACCAAGTCGGCTGAAGGAGCAAGTTCGTCAATCAAATTCGGAGTCAGCGAATCGGCCCAGTCGTCGATCTTCGGTTTCAGTGAATCTTTCAATTGCTCGGCAGCTTGGTTGGCGGCCGCGATTTCGGCCGGGATCGCATCCCAGCGTGGGCGATCGGATTCCGATGGGACGACCAACACCGGACCACGTCCATCGGCACTGTTGCCGTCTTTGGGGCCTTGGGTTGTGTTGCGAAAGAAAGCGGCCAGCGAGTAATAATCCGTCATCGTGATCGGATCAAATTTGTGGTCGTGACATTGGGCGCAATTGGTCGTCAATCCCAGAAACACCCACCCGAATGTTTGCACGCGGTCGGCCGCGTACAACGCCAGATTCTCTTCGTCGATCGTGCCGCCTTCATTGGTCGTCATGTTGCACCGCTGGAATCCCGTTGCGATCAATTGAGATTCGCTCGGATGGTCCAGCAAGTCGCCGGCGATTTGTTCGATAACGAATTGGTCAAACGGTTGGTTTTGGTTGAATGCTTTGATGACCCAATCGCGGTAGGGCCACATCTCGCGATAGTTGTCAAAGTGCATTCCATGGGTGTCGGCATAACGCGCCGCGTCCAGCCAATACCGCCCGCGATGTTCTCCCCACGACGGTTTATCCATCAGCCGGTCGATCCATTCGTCGTAGGCGACTTCGCCACGCTGTTGGTAGTCGTTGACAAATTCCAATCGATCCACAGGTGTCGGCGGCAAGCCCGTGATGTCCAGGTGCAGACGGCGGAACAGTTGATGCGGATCGGCCTCGGCCGCCGGCTTCAGTCCGACTTCATCCAGTTTTGCGGTAACGTAGTCGTCGATCTTGTTTTTTCGCCAATCGGGATTTGCCGTGTGGGCAGGCGGTTCAACTTGCGGGGCGACCAGCGACCAGTGTTGTTCATACTTCGCGCCCTGGTTGATCCAGCGGACAAGTGTTTGGATTTGTTTGTCGCTGACGGTCTTTTTGGAGTGCGGCGGCGGCATGATCTGGTCGGGATCTTTGCTTTGAATCCGCGAGATCATTTCGCTCGCCTTTGCGTCGCCGGGAACAATCGCCGAAAGCGCGACCGCGCTTTCACTTTGATCCAATCTCAGATCCGCTTCACGAGCGTTTTCGTCGGTGCCGTGACAGGCGAAACACAGGTCGGCCAAGATCGGACGCACGTCACGGTCGTAGCGTACAGTCGGCTGCGCATCCGGTTGTCCACCGGAAAGTTCGTTCGGTTGTGCCTGTCCAGTCGCGTCGACAGCTAAGGCCGTCGACAAAGGACTTGCCAGCGTGAGCAGAACAAACACGGGAATCAATGCGGTAGGCGGCAGATGAAGACACGACAAAAGACGGCGGGGGCGTCTCATCGAAAAACCTTGGGCGGGGGGCAGGAACCAGGACCATTTGGCCGGGGGAGGACGCCGCATTTTCGGCTGCTGACTCGGATGATGGTCAATCACGAGTCACCATTGCTTGCGGGGTGGAGCCTTATTTTACTTGATGATCCGAATCTACAGCAGTGCTTTCGTGTTCGTTCTCGATTGTCAGCCATCCGCCCAGCAACAATTCACCCCACAGGAGGAAACGCGGAGCGACAGATCGTTCGGTCGAACTCATTGGATTGGGTTGCGATACGTTTTGATTCTCACGAACGACTGGCCGATTTTCGACGCGGATACGGCTTTCCAAAATAGCTTACCAGGCGATACCACCAAGATTCGTCGCGGGGCAGCCTGTTTCGCTCTCGCATCGAACTTGCCGAAACCGCTAAACTTTCGTGGCCCGCCCATTTCGCCAACCCAAACCCATTAGAGACACAGCCGTGCCACCGGAAGTTCGCCGCGGATTCGTTATTTTTGCGGGACTTGTCGTTGTTGCCGCGGTGATTTGGGCAGCTCGCGTCGAACACACACCGCCAGCCGAGTTCGCCTTTCAAAACGGAACCGATCCGAGCACGATCGACCCCCATCGGGCCACCGGTCAACCGGAAGGCAGAATCATCTTCGAATTATTCGAAGGGTTGTTGCGGATGCTTCCCGAGGGAGATCCGGACCCGGAAACGGGACTGCAACCGATGACGCCTCAACCGGCGATGGCCGAAACCTATGACATCTCCGGAGACGGAAAGACGTACACGTTCCACTTGAGGGACGGCATCTTTTGGACCGATGGTACACCGGTGACGGCCCACGATTTCGCATGGTCGTGGATGCGAATGTTGCATCCCGCGACCGCGTGTGAGTACGCCTACCTGATCAACGAAGTCGCGTTGGCCGAACCGTTCAACAAATCAATCGTCGAGGTCGGTGATCGCGTCGAAGTAGAGCTTTGGGACCGTCCGGGCGAGAGCCCCGGTGGAGAAGCCAGTCTGCAACATTTTCCGCGCGGCACCATGAAGTACGGCACGTTGCGCAATATCGTCAAACCGGATGAACCCAAAATCGCCAAAGACGCATCCGAGGAAAAGCGAGAAGAGATTACCCAAGACTGGCGAGAGCGATGGATCTACGAAGTCGACGTTGTTGAACTTGAATCCGACGGAAGCTTTGCGGCCGATTCCACCGCGACGCTGCAGCGGTATTCGGTTTCGCCTGATATCGCGCAGAGCGACGATGGTATCCAGCAGGCACATTGGGTGTTGGTCGATTTCCAGCACTTCGGCGGTGCCCAGGCGATCGACGACAAAACGTTTGTCGTTCGACTGAACAATTCGGTGCCCTACTTCTTAAACCTGGTGGCCTGGTATCCGTCGTTTCCGGTCCAAAAGAATTGTGTGGAAACGTACGGATCACCGATGTGGACCAAGACGGAAAACATCGTTACCAATGGACCTTTCAAATTACAATTCCGTCGGTTGCGCGATCGCATCCGCGCCGAAAAGAATCCGGACTATTGGAATGCAAAAAACGTTTCATTCAAAACCGTCGACTTTGTTTCCCTGGAAAGCCAGAACACCGCGCTGAACATGTATGAAACCGGGCAATTGCATTGGATTTATCAATTGCCTACATCGGTGATGGAAGACTTGGAAGTCCGTGATGACTATCACAGTGCGCCCAAGTTGTCGGTTTACTTCTACAAACTGAACAACGACGTGCCGCCGCTTGACGACATTCGCGTCCGTCAGGCGATCAGCATGGCGATCGACCGCAAGCAAATTGTCCAGCAAGTCACCAAGGGCGGCGAACAACCGGCGTACTCGGTCGTTCCGCCCGGCATCGCGGGATACAAAGGTGCCGAAGGGTTAAAAGAAAACGTCCAGCGGGCTCAGCAATTGTTGGCCGAAGCCGGTTTTCCACAAGGACGCGGATTCCCGAAAATATCGTTGCTTTACAACACCAGCGAGCGGCATCGCCCGGTCGCCGAAGTGTTGCAACAACAGCTGCAAAACAATTTGAACATCAAAGTCGAAATCAAAAACATGGAATGGGGCAGTTTCGTCGAAACTGTCCAACAAGAAAAATACGAAATGGCGCGTTACGGTTGGGTCGGCGATTATCCCGACCCCAACACGTTTCTGGATTTATGGGTGTCGGACAATCCGCAAAGCAACACCAATTGGAGCAACCCCGAGTACGACGGATTGCTGAAATCCGCGAGCGGCGAATTGGATCCGGCCAAGCGGATGGAGTTGTTGCGCCAGGCCGAAACGATTCTTGCGACGGAGTTGCCGATCATCCCGATCTATTTCTACACGTCAGCGGAAATGGCAAAAACAAACATTGTTGGCTTTGCCCCCTCCGCGCTGGACCTGCATCCGCTTTCGGTTTTGCGATTCCGAACCGACGACTCACAACCGGCGAAGGATTGATTGCGGTATGCGTGACTTGTTCAGCTATTTGATCAAACGTGCCGCGTGGATGGTGCTGACGTTGTGGGCCGTTTACACGGTGTCGTTCATCTTGATGCGCAGCGTTCCCGGCAATCCTTTCGGCGGTGAACGCAACGTCCCGCCGGCGATCGAACGTCAATTGATGGCTCGGTACAACTTGGACGCGCCTCCGTTGCAGCAATACTGGGATTACTTGGTCGGCATCGTCACGCGATTCGATCTCGGTTGGTGCATGGGATTGGAAGATTACAGCGTCAACCAGGTGTTGGCCGAAGGGTTTCCGGTGTCGGCGACGTTGGCGATTTTTGCACTCGTCTTTGCGATCATTCTGGGCGTTTCTGCGGGCGTTGTTTCTGCGGTCTTTCGTCGCTCCAAGGCCGATGTCGCGTTGATGTTCGCTGCGGTTTTGGGAATCGCGGTTCCAAATTTTGTGCTTGCAAGTTTAGCAATTTTGTTGTTCGTCTTTATGATCCAAATCTTTCCAGCCGGCGGTTGGGGTACGCTGCAACAAATCGCGTTGCCGGCGTTCTGTTTGGGATTGCCGGTCGCAGCATACATCGCGCGGCTTACCCGGACGGGCATGTTGGAGATGTTGACCAAGGATCACGTGCGTACGGCGATCGCGAAAGGGTTGCCGTACCGGACCGTCATTATGCGGCACGTTTTGCCCGGCGCCCTGTTGCCCGTCGTCTCGTACTTGGGCCCCGCCGTCGCTCGTGTGCTGACGGGGTCGCTGGTGTTGGAAAAAATATTCGCGATTCCGGGAATGGGCAGCCACTTTATTAACGCCGCAACCCAACGTGATTACACACTCGCGATGGGCATGGTGCTGACCTACACCGTGTTGCTGTTTGTGATGAATACACTTGTTGACCTGGCCTATGCCATCATCGATCCGAGGGTCAAATTACAGTGAATTCCGACGCAAAACGAGAAGCGTTAGAACGCATCCTGGCCGAATCACGCGAGATTCGGGGCGTTTCATTGTGGCAAGATGCATGGAGCAGACTGCGGCGCAATCGCACCGCAATGATTTCATTGTGGTGTCTGATGTTACTGGCAACGCTGGCAATCATGACGCCGCTATTGCCGTTGCAAAGTCCGATCGACAAGGACTTAAGTCAACGCAAGTTCTTGCCGCCCAATGTTGGCACCGTCGTCATGGGCAGCCGACCGGGATTAAAGTTTGCCGGCGGAACATTGTCCGGCCAGATGGCGGAATTCGAAGAGTCGATCCGAGCGATGGAATCCAAGGCCCAGTCCACAAGCGACCCCAAAGAACGGGCGAAGATCAAACAGTCAATTGAAGATCGAATCGAAGTCGAGCATCCATTCAACCAGATGTGGAACGACCTTGGACCGGTTGCATGGTGGATGTGCGAAATGCGCGTCGCGGTATTCGGCGATTATGCAATCCCCAGCCTGTTCGGCACCGACAAGTTAGGACGCGATTTGTTGGCCCGAGTGTTTTGGGGCGCCCGCGTTTCATTGATTGTCGGAATCGTGGCGACGTTGGTCAGTTTGATCATCGGTGTCAGTTACGGTGCGATCGCCGGATACTTTGGGGGCAACATCGATGCGGCGATGATGCGCGTCGTCGACATGTTGTACTCCATTCCGTTCATCTTCGTCGTTATCTTTCTGGTCACCTTTCTCGGCGAAGATTCGGTCAAGAAAAAGTTGGACTCGATCGGAATCGACCAGATCACGATCTTTTACATTGTCATCGGAGCGATCTATTGGCTGACGATGTCGCGTGTTGTTCGCGGACAAGTCTTGTCGCTCAAACATGAACAGTTCGTCGACGCGGCGCGAACCGTCGGAGCCTCTCAGACGCGAATCATCTTTCGCCATCTCGTGCCCAACGTGTTGGGCATCGTGATCGTTTACCTAACGTTGACGATCCCGGCGGTGATGCTCTTCGAAGCGTTCCTGTCGTTTCTTGGGTTGGGAGTATCTCCGCCGGATGTGTCGTGGGGGCTGCTTGTGAACGATGGCGTTCAAGCGATCACGCCGCTCAAGACACGCTGGTGGCTGGTGGTTTTTCCCGGAGCCGCATTGGCGGGAACGCTGTTCGCCTTAAACTTTTTGGGAGACGGATTGCGCGACGCGTTGGATCCGAGGATGAAGAATCGAACATGAACCAACCGCTCTTGTCAGTCAAAGATCTAGGCGTCGGTTTTGAAACGGACGAAGGGATGCTCGATGCCGTGCGAGGCGTCTCGTTCGATGTCATGCCGGGGCAAACGATCGGTATCGTGGGAGAATCGGGTTCCGGCAAGAGCGTCACGAATTTGGCGATGATGGGTTTGATCCCGATGCCTCCAGGTAAGATCACAAGCGGGCAAGCGATGTTCGCCGGGAACGATCTGTTGACGATGAGTCAGGATGAACTGAGCAAGATTCGTGGGCGTCGGATTGCCATGATCTTTCAAGATCCGATGACGGCACTGAACCCATTCTTGACCGTTGAAGACCAGCTAACCGAAGTGACGCGGCTGCATCTGGGCTACAGTCGTCGACAAGCCAAAGAGCACGCGATCGAAATGCTGACTCAGGTTGGTATCAGCGCGCCGGAAAAAAGGTTGTACGACTATCCGCATCAATTCAGTGGTGGCATGCGTCAACGCGTGATGATTGCGATCGCCCTGTCCTGCAACCCCGAAATCTTGATCGCCGACGAACCGACCACGGC
>JAGQPO010000107.1 GCA_020426665.1 Planctomycetales bacterium | reverse complement strand
GTGAACTCTTACTCGAACGTTCCTTTCGGTCGAATTCGATTGCCAGCTTTAAGATTCGGCTTTCCGGCGGAACCGTTTTCCCGTCGAAGCGTGTTTCGTTCAAGGGAACGTTTTGACAACGGATGATTTCGGCGACGTGTTCCAGCCTGGGAATCGTTCTGATCATTTCACTGGCTTGGCGAGGGTGATTGGCGAACAATCGTTCTTCGCTGAAACTGGCTGTCTGGCCGTTAAGTTTTTTCTCCAACACCTCGTTCGGGATCGTGACGCATCCCAACGACGACAACATGGCGGCGATCTCAAGTTGCCACTGGTTTTCAATTTTGATTTGCTTCAGCAAACCATCGACAATTCCTCGCACTCGCGTCGTTTGGCTGAATGCAAGCGGGCTGACCAACGACAGCATCTCGCTAAGGATATTGACGCTGCCGCGAAGCGTGCCTTCAACCAATTCCTTTTCGGCTTGGATCAACGCATATTGACGCAGGGCCGCGTTGAGCGAGTTCGCCATGTCTATTTCGCTGCACGGCTTGGCCATAAAACGAAAAATGTTTCCTTCGTTGATTGCCTCGATCGTGGAATTGAGTTCGGCGAAACCCGTCAGCATCATCCGCACGGTGTCCGGCGCGATTTGGCGAACCCGTTTTAGCAGTTCGATGCCGTTCATTTCAGGCATGCGCATGTCAGAGACGACGACGGCGAACGGTCCTTCGGCTGCGATCGTTGCAAGTGCCTCGGCACCACTAAGGGCCGTTGTTAAATCAAAGTCATCGCCTTGTTGTCGCAAAATTCCGTTAAGCACTTTTTCGTCGTCGTCGACGAACAGGATTTTCACTGCTTTTCTCCCTGGAGAGGCGTCGAGATCATGTGGATGCTTCCAATTGAGAAACACATTCGGATTCTCGGGGAAGTTCGATTGTGAACGAGGTGCCAACACCGTCTTCGACATCAAACCACAGTCTTCCCTGATGTTTTTGAACGATGACCGAGTGCGCGATAGCCAGCCCCTGGCCCGTCCCCTTGCCGACATCTTTGGTCGTGAAAAAGGGTTCAAAAACGCGCTGGCGAATCCGTTCGGGGATACCGCCGCCGTTGTCACGTATCACCACACGGACACCGCCTGCGAACTCCGAAGTTTGAATCATGATCGTCCCCTTCTTAATTTCGTTGCGTTCGACGCGATCTGCAATGGCGTGTGACGCGTTAATGACGATGTTCAAAAAGGCTTGATTCAGTTCACTCGGCAGCGCATTGATCGGTTGAAGGTTTTCGTCAAGGTCCAGGTCGATATCTGCCACATACTTCCACTCGTTGCGTGCCACGGCGATGGTCGATTCAAGGACGTGATTGATGGAGATGCGGCTTTTTTGTACGGTGCCGGGGTGCGAAAACTCTTTCATCGCCGACACGATTTTGGAAACAGCCTCGACGCCATGGATCGAATCGGTCAAGGCCTCGGGAATTTGCCGAAGAGCGTTCGCTATTTTCCGGACGTCTTTATCGGCGGAAATTGATTTGCGAAGACAGATGATCTGTTCATCGGAAACCGATTCGTCGATCAAGGCGGGAAGACAATCAATCAGATCAGAAATGCGATCAAATGTTTTTGCGACGTAACGAACGTTGTCTCCGATGTACTGCATGGGCGTGTTGATTTCGTGCGCGACCCCCGCGGCGAGTTGCCCAACCGATTCCAGTCGTTGAGCCTGGTCCAGTTGGGTTTGGATGAAACGCTGTTTCGTCACATCGGTTCCGACAACCAGAACGGCGCCGGAATGGACGTCATCGATCAGTCTGCAAAGCCGAATGTCAAGCGTGTGTTTTTGACGGCATTGATCAAAGAAGTGAATTTCGTGGTGAACGTTTCCGCGTATCGCATCCTCGTTCAGCAATAGATCCAAACAGGACGGATCCGCCCAGGCAACCGGAAGGGCTTTGAATGGTTTGCCGATCGCGTCGTCAGCGGAGATTTCAAACGACGCTTCTGCAGACGGATTCCAACGAGAAACACGCCCGTCGCCGTCCAGGCAGATAAGGATACTGGAGATCGATGCGATCAACACCTCTGCGTTCTGGTGTGCCGATTCAAGTTCCGACTCACAGGTTTTTACAACGTTTTTCAGGTCTTGCATCCTACGGCGATCTTCATCCAGAAGTCGCCTTTTTTCACACAGCGATGTTACCAATTGAACCGCTTCAATTTCGTCAAACGGCTTCTTCAGAACAAGCAGTTTGTCGGTGTGACCCAATCGCGCAGCAATAGCGTCCCAGCTGTGATCAGTGAATGCAGTGCAAATCACAACTTGCAAGTCGGGGTCGACTTGCCACAGATGCTCGATGGTTTGCACGCCGTCCCATCCGGGCGGCATTCGCATGTCAACAAAGGCCACACCGAAGGTGATGCCATCCTCGGTCGCCTGTTGTAAGATTTCGAGCCCCTGTTGTCCCTGGCTGGCAAAGCTTAGGTGATAGGTGCGCGAATGGCCGGTGATCGCAGGGGAATCACCGAACAGATCGGCGTCGAGTGCCAACAGGTCAGCATCCATCTGGTCACGCGAAAAGATTTTTGCGAAATCGCTGTGAATGGCTTCGTTGTCATCAATTACCAACAGATGGTGTAAGGTCGCTTTGCAATGACTCATACGGTGTCTCCGGTGGTGACGAAGTCGGTTTCTTGAACGCCGTGGCAGTTTGATTTGTCAGGGGTGCCGATCGTAGGCTTCGAGGGTTCAATGGGTATCCGAAGCACGAACCGTGCCCCTTTCCCAACTCCGGCGCTGCTGACGACAAGACGTCCTCCCACCTCGGTTGCGGCGTTTGCACTGCTGTGAAGTCCGAATCCATGCCCGTGCCGCTTGGTCGTGAACCCATGCTGGAAGATTCTGTCAATCTTGTCGGGGGCTATTCCGATTCCGTTGTCGGCGACTTCAAAGCAAACCAGATCGGACTCTCTCCAGCTACGCAGTGAAATCTCCGGACGATCGACAACGGCTTCTAGCAGTGCGTCTTTCGCATTGCGCACCAGATTGATCATGATTTGCAGGATTCGGTGTTTGTCAGACACAAATACCAGGTCTGGATCTTCCAAGTCTTGGGTAACATGGATGTAGTGGTTGGACAGTGATTCTTTATTCGCAGTCATGACATCGCTTAAGATGTCGCCGGCTCGCAGTTCTTGATGCAGACCGGTCGATTTTGCCATTGTTTGTTGAACAGCGATAATTTCTTTGATGTGGTCGACGTTTTTTGAGAGGTCGTGAAACTCTTGGTCGATTGATTGCTGTTCGTTTCGCAATGCCTTCGACACGGTGATCAGATACCCCGGTAGTTTTTTGCCTTGATCGCTTTGGACAAATTCGCCGAAGGAATCTTGATGCTGAGAAATCAAGTCCGCAGCCTTCTCGAGATTCTGCAACGCGCTGTGCGTGAAACGTTTTTTGATCATCGAGGCGGAAACGTTTACGCTATTGAGAATGTTGCCTACATTATGCAGGACGCCGGTCGCCACTTCGGCCATACCGGCCTGTCGAGATGCATCAACAATTTCCTGCTGCAACTTTCGGTTTTCCTGTTCTGCTCGGACACGGGATGTGATGTCACTTTGGATCGTGATGAATCGATCCACGGATTCGTCGGCGCCGACGATCGGCCTTAGTTCGATCGCCGTCCAATAGGGTTCGTTGTTTTTACGGTGCGCTATTATTTCGGTGTTGAATCCCTGTTTCTGCTTGATGGCCTGCTCCAATTTGCCGAGTGTCTGTCGACACGTTTTGTCGCCCAATTGAACCTGCGTCAAACGCGATCCTTTGATCTCGTCCAACGCGAATTCTGTGATCCTAGTGAATCCTTCATTGACCCATTCGACGTTCGCGTTCTCGTCCGTGATTGCGACGGCATTTCCGGTGTATTTGGCGACGAGCGCGAGTGTTTCCGCTTCTGATGTTTTCTGAGCCAGCATTCGGTTGACTTCGACCAGATCATGTGTCCGTTCCTCGACCTTGACATCGACAGTGCGTTTGGCCTGTTCAATTTCCGTTTGGCGTTCGCACAATTCACGAATCTCATTTCGCAACCGCTTGCAGCCTGGTGCCAGAAACGAAACTTCGAATAAAACCCACAATGCGTGTTCGATCCAGCGGTACGGACTTTCGGTCAAAATTCCGAATGCGGAGAGCGGATAAAATACGCCGCGAATAAAGTGGTCGACGGCAACGACTAACGTTGCGGTCACCAAAATGGTCCAGTCGCGATAGATGCTTAGAATTGCAAGCGACGCGAACACGTGAAAGTGTGTTTCAAAGCGGCCACCGGTCAGGTGTATGAACATTGCCGACCACAACATTTGAACCGCTGCGACCACGTGCCGTGAGTACGACGATTTGGGATACCAATGCAACCACAGGACTGCAAAGCTCGAAAGGGACCCGCCGATCAAAACGGCAGCCCAGATGTGGACATGGATGTCGTAGTGATTCCCGATCCAAGTTAATGGCGAATAGAAAACGGCAAACACAATGCCGACGACCCACTGGGCCACCATCAACCATTTCATGAATCCGTTTACGCGCAAGCATTCTCTTTCGTAACGCTCTTTGAACAGCTTGTTAGTGTTCTTAATCGGCAACGTGGAATCAATCATTGTTCCGGCTCGCGTCCCGCGTCAATTGAGCATCCAAAGACCGCCCAGGTTCGACAGTCGTGATGTGGAGAATTGATGCGATGTAGGAGATCGATCGATCCCGGGCTGTCTCCTTCATGTCCGCGATAAGGGGTGATTCCTCCGGAAAACGACAATCGTCTGTCGGAACCGTACAACAGGATATGCCCCGAAACCATTGCGCCGAATCGCGCACTCAACTCTCCGCCCCTATCGATGACAATCCGGGTGTTGTCTAAATGTGAGAGCGTCTCGGTCGTCCGCGATTGAATCCACTCATCGGACTCATCCTGTGGACAATAGGCAAACGCCGTAATAGCCGGTGGTGATTTAGTTCGTGGAAGCAATCGCTCTAAAACGCGTACGGTTGCCGCCGTGCAAGGACATTTGGGATGATAGAAAAATAACAGCACAGGCGTGTCGCCGGCGGTCCGTTCGAGGTCCCAAGACACGTCTGAAAGATCCGCCAAATCCAGACGTTCCGGAGCAATTCCACTTGCGCCGGGGCGGGTCGAGTAGTCCGTCAAGTTGATGAAACCGATCGCGGCGATCAGCGTCAAAGCAATGAAAGCGAACAAGTGTATCAGTCGTGCCTTCATCTTGATCCTGTGCAACGTGTTTTCCCGACCTGCCCCCAACAATCAGTTGGTTGCGTTTGAGAAGGTCGCAACCAATCACACTGCTGATGGGGGAAAACCCGCCTGCCTTCGGTCGGCGTTGCGTCGCCGACGCACAGGTCGCACTAATTTAAGCGCGCCAACATTCTTGAGCCTTCGGATGGCTGGACGCGGGTGACAGGATTCGGGCGGCGGGACTTAAGGCGACCGCACCTTATTGGGTCGTCTTTGCCGATTCCGCTGCATCGATTTCTCTTAGCATGGCGTTCATGGTTTCATCGCCAGGCTTGTGCTTGAGTAATCGCTGGGCCCAATTCTTGGCGCGCAGATAGTCCTTTTTCTGTTGATACGTCCGTACCAATCCATACCATGCCGCGACACCTTCGGTGGCGGCTTTGGCTTCGCCCCATTGGGAAATCGCATCTTCGGTCGCCTTTAACAATTCTCTTTCGGCGTCATCCAACTTTCCTTGCATCAGCAACGATTGTCCCAAGCCGTTCATCGCTCCGCCATGCGTGGGTGATTTCTTCAGTAATTTTTTGAACTCGGCGATTGCTTTATCGTGCTCTTGCAAATGCACGTAGGTCCATCCCAGACCATTTTGAGCGTTCTCGTACTCTGGGTCCTTGGAAAGAGCGGCTTGAAACTTCGCGAGTGCGGTTCGCCAATCCCGTTTATTCCATGCGGCCCAGCCTTCGGCGGACAACACGGAGGCGGGCGTATCGGCGTCCTTTTGCGCTGCCATTTCACTTTGTTGGACCAACTGGTCGACTCGATCTTTGATGATTTGTTCCGCGTTTTGCTGACGTTCCTGCAACTGCGATTTGATCCGTTGCAGGTCCGCTTGTGCCTTTTCGACGCGAGCCATTTGCAGTTGCGTTTCCAATTCAAACGATTGGCGAACGAGCAATTCAATCGTCTTTCTCGCATCGGTGTCGGCGGGGATGTCAGGGGTAGATCGGTTGGCTTGCTTTCCCGATCCTGACGACAATCGGGCGGCACCGATTCGGCTGAGCTCTGCCCTAATTAAATCGAGCGACTTATTCAACTGAACAACACTTGGGTGATTTTCCCCAAGCGTCGCCATCAGCTTTTGACGCTGCAATTCGACTTGTGCCGCCTGGGCCCGCAGCAGTTGCCCGGGATCAGACTCCACCTGGGTTTGACTTTCCGGCCGCGTGGGGACAGGCCCCTGGTCGGTAATCAATCCACGTTTCCCATCGACAACAAACGACGATCCCGAATACTCGCCTTGAAATGACGAGATTTCCAGGCCGGTGATTTCGGTCAGCCGACTCCGAAGTTCTCGGCCGTTGTTGCTGTGCCAGGAGTACGCCCAGAAGTAGTCACTATTTTCACTTTCGTCTTTTGGAAAATAGGTAATGAATTCAACGGGGACCGATTCCGGCAAACCCGTCACGTAATGCTCGAAGTAGCCCGGGATGATGACCTGGCGGACGTCGGCACCGGAGTCAATTTTGACATTCCACTGAGCACCGAAGTATCCGGAAAGGACCAGTACGATCGGCTTTCCCGTCGGCTTGACCTCGACAAAAACCCGATCATCATCGCCATGGTCTTTTGGAGAATAGATTCCGACGACGTGTAGCTGGCAATCCTTCAAGTCATCTTTTGATAAGAGCTTTGCCGATGCGGTTCTTACGTCGACTGCCTGTAGCGCGATGATGCCAAACACTGCGATTGCGGCAGTGCATAAAGTTCTTCGAATCATGTTTCACTCCGGGGTAAAAGTTGGATTGGCCGGGGACGGCGTCTTGGTCTCGTTCAACAGAATGCGCAGATCAGTTTCCAATCGATCCAAATCGGAATCATCAAACTCCCACTGCAAATGGTCGGGGAGATTTCTCGATGGACCGGGATTCGTTTGACGCGAAATTGCGTCGGCGGTTGTTTCAGCTGAAGCGCCGTCGCGAGCGGAATCTCCGCGATTCAAGCCCGTAAAGGACTCCCATAGACCGGCGCCGATTGCCAGGGTTATTGCAACGGTTAGCGCCGCTACGACCATCAGTTTCCTTCGTGAGCGTGCAACCGGCGGGCTTAATTTGGGCAGCAACGTTGTGGTCGGATGACGAAGGTGCGAGAGGCAATCTTCAAGATGTTCCGCCAGTTCGCCGGCAGTCTGGAATCGGTTCGCAGGTTTCTTTTCGAGTAGTCTTTGGATGATCTTTTCGAACCATGCCGGAGTGCCGTCACGAACTTGCGAGAGTGGGCGATGCCGGGCGTCGGTGATTTTTCTCAGCACACCGTAGGGTGTTTCGGCCCGAAACGGAGGCCGGCCGCATGCCATTGCGTACATCACACTCCCCAGACAAAACAGATCGGTTCGCCCGTCGACGGCGTCACCGGTTGCCTGTTCCGGAGACATGTATTGTGGTGTTCCCGCCAGCACTCCGCTGCGGGTCAAGCTGGCGTCGTCGGCGGTTCGCGCTAGTCCAAAGTCCGTAATGATCACGCGTGAGACGCTTGCGGGCATCAGAATGTTCGCGGGCTTGATATCGCGATGGACCAAACCTTGGTCGTGCGCGGCGGCCAATCCACGAGCGATCTGAAGTGAAATTTCCAGGATTGCCTCCAACGTAAACGGCGCGGAGCGGTCGATTCGTTGCTGCAGTGATTCGCCCTTGATATACGGCATCACCAGGTACGGCATCTTTTTCCATTCGTCCACACCATAGATCGCGATGACATTGTCATGCAGAACAGCGGCGGCGGCTTGGGCCTCGCGGGCAAAACGTTTTCGCGAGGCTGATTGGCACGAGTAGACAGAGTTCAAAAGTTTGATCGCGACAAATCGACTGAGCGAAACGTCCCAACCTTTCAACACGATGCCCATTCCGCCGCGGCCGACGACGCCGGAGATTTCGTAACCTCCGAAACGTCCCAACATGTTCGGATCGTCGGTCGGGTCTAGAAAACTGAGATCCGCCATTGCGTCGCCAAATCCAGACGACGGATCGTTATCGCCGTCACCGCATGTTTCGACGAGTCTGCCCACCGTATCGCACAACGCGACGGAGATGTCGGCGGAGTTCAAGAAATGATGTGCGTCGCTCCAAAACGATGCGTCTGCCGTCCGACGCGTCAATTCCGAATCGCATTGATCGCACGTGTCCAGGTGGCGTTCGAATTCAGCGACTTGGTATTCCGCTAGTTCGCCATGCAAAAAAGCGTCGATCTGTTCGGTGCGACAAGTGGTGCTTTTTGAATTCATGATTGACCGAACTCCGAATCCAAATCAAGTTCTTGAACTTTGTCTTTCAAGCGTTTCATGACACGACTCCGCGCGGTATAGATGCTTCCACGTGTTCGATTCAATGAATCGGCGACATCGTCGATCCTTTGCCCCAGGACGACGCTGTTCCAAAACGCTTGCCAGGTGCCGTCTTCGAATTCGCAACGAATCTGCGATGCGGCAACCAAAAAGATCTCCCGACGATACTGCAACATCAATGTTTCGGTGTGATCATTGATGGCGGGCTGTTGATGCAGCAAATCCATTACGTCGCTGCCGCCGACGGCCTGATCGGGTGTACCTCGCGTGATGGCGTTGATGATTGCCCGACGGGCGATCGTCTTTAACCAAGTACGAAATCTCGCTTGACCACTATCGGGATCGAAGCCTTCGATCGCTCGAGAGATTGCCATCAAGACCTGCTGGGCCAGATCATCGGCATCGGCGGCCTGCATTCCACTGTGCCGCGCCATTTGGCAGACGACCGGGCGGTAAAGGGTTGCAAACTCGTTCCAGGCTTGCCGATCTTCCCGGTCGCGGATCCGCAACAACAGGCTCGGTCGTGTTTCAGGGACGGACATTCAATAGCCAATGGAATGGAGAGCAGACAGTTTCGAAAGCCGATTCCGATCGTCTTCGATGTCCTACACACCATCGAAGTATAAATCTGTCAGTTGCCAACACGTTATTTGACAAAAGCGTCCGAATTTGCGACGTTGTTGACTTGGGCAAGATCATTGTGCCCGTCCTTTTCTGCCGAAAACCGGCCAATTATCGCTAATCGCCACCAATCCAAGTAAGAAACCGTTCAGCAGAATGAAGATGCGAGTCCGCCGGCAGCCCACGCAGGCGAGTCGCGGAGAGATCGGAGAGACTCGTCTACGTGGGTTGCCGGCAAGCGTTACACGTTTGGTCCCGAGGATTTCTTTGAGGCAAACAGAATGGCAGCGACTCGGAAACGATGGCTGACCGAAGGACTTGACCTGGGGATCGATCACCGCCAATCATCACCGATCGATTTCCCGCCGCCGCTGCCGGTCGAATTCCGTGTCTCGGCGGATTCGATCGTCTTTCAAGGACCGCCACCGGTGACCGAGTCTGCCTGGGGCGGCGATGACAAGAACGTCGGACTGTTTCCAATTCTGGACCGATTGGACGTCGTCACACAGGGATCGGAATTGGATCGACGCCGGAAATCGACCGGATGGCTTGGCTCCATTTTTTTGCACGTCATCATTGTTCTGTTGGTGGCTTTTTTGGTGGTCCCCGCCGACTTCGCCGGACCGGCGACACAGACGCTCGTCATGACGGTCGATGTCAGCACGCCCGAAATTCCAATTCCAATGATGTTGGTTGATGAAACGCTGGCCGACGATTCGTCGCATCCAACGCTGGAAGTGGAGCAGGAAACGGTCCAAAGAATCGACATTCCGCTGAACACAGGTAGCCCTAATTTAAAGATAACAGGTATCTCTTCCAAACGCGGTCGTGCGACCGGGACGACGGGACAGGGAACGCGTGGATCATTCTTTGGAATTGAAGCATCGGGTAAAGATTTCGTCTATATCGTTGATCGCTCGGGCAGCATGAACGGCAATCGTTATCGGCGCGCCATTGATGAATTGAAGCGTTCTATCGGCGAATTGAGCGGTGACCAACGTTTTTTTGTCGTTCTGTTCAGCAGCTCCAGCGATCCGATGTTTGGGGGCAGTCAATCGACAGAGATGTTAAATGCGACGGAGGACAATAAGAAAAAGCTTGAACACTGGCTCGATACGATCCGGACTGGAGGGGGCACAAATCCTAATTCGTCATTGCGGATGGCGATCAACATGAATCCCAGCGCCGTGTTCATGCTATCCGACGGAGAATTTACTGAGTCGAAATCGAAGCGACGCGCTGGCGTGTTGGAGTCCGGTGGCGTCACGCATTCCATCGTTTTGTCGGCCCGCGGCAAGGTGCCGATTCATGCCATCGCGTTTGAGGACCCGCGCAGTTGTGCAAACATGAAACGGTTGGCGGAAATTTCCGGTGGTGAATATCGATACGTCAATTCGATGGGGAAAACACAAACTCAGTTGATCGCCGAAGCCAGAGCACTGGTAATGCGGCCGATGTCAACGGCGCGCAAGGCAGACCAGGACCAACTGTCGCGTCAATTCGGATCGTCGCAAATATCCGCGGCTGCGAAACTGGAATTCGCAATTCTTTTGCTGGACGAATACGAAGCATTGTTCGGCGAGATTTCAGACAGCCGCAAATTCCCCAATCAGGCCGGACTCGACGAAACGATTCAATTATTGGATTCAATGCTATCGATCGATCCACACCGAGACGTCTGTGCGGATCAGCAAGACCTGATCGCCGGCGAATTGTCTCGACTGCTGCATCTGCCTCAGCATCGCGACATGGTCGAGGCCGCATGCGACCGGTTGGTCCGAATGCCGAACTCTTTGGCAGCGACAATGGTTCTGGATCGCTTGGCCGGCCACTTTGAATCCTTGAATTTGACGGAACCGGACAAGGCGTTTGCAAGGCTTCACCTTGTCAAAATGTTACACCCTCGTTCCGAGGTCGCCTCCGTCTGCCAATCGACCTGCGACCGACAGGGAAACGAAATCGTTGATGCCGCAAATCAATTATTGGAAAACGGTGATCTGGCTGCTGCAATCGCATCACTGCGTCAAAATTGGATGAGCCAAACCAACGGAACATTGAGGAATGTGACGTACAACGCACTTCGCAAGATGACAATGGACCAGTTGATCATTGCTCGCAACGCTTCACTGCGGAACGACTTTCAAACGAAGGACAAAATCAACGAACAACTTGAAACAGGATTTGACGGCGATCCGATGCTCGCCGGGTGGCGGCGGGAACTTGGAAAGCAAGAACTCGATGCCCGGCACATGCTGCAACAGGTCGATAACGGTAATGCTTTTTCGGGCTTGAAACTGAAACGACAGCAACTGGAACGAATCATTCAGCAGTATCCGCAATCCATCGCGGCGCATGATGCCAAGGAACAATTGAAACAGTTTCCCGATTGGCAGGCGGCTCGCGATAAGGAGGAGGCAGATTTGATTCGGATGATGGACGACACGCCCAAGTGATCATTAACCCGCCAGTTTTTCGACGAAGGGGATCACATCCTTGTCATAGGAGAAGCCGATGGTTTCGCCCGAGTCGATGAATCTTTTGACCAGGTTGCCGTTTGCGTCGTAGATCAGGACTGCGGGGATCGAAGGCAGATCGACCGCGGCAAAAACGTCATCGCTGGGTGTATCGCAGAGAAAGTTTTCAAACTTGGCGCCGACGCTTGATAAAAAACCGCTGACCTTTTCAGTGTACGATTGCGGAGGACGCGATTTTCGGCCGTCGTAGTCAACTGATACGCCGATGCAGGTGACGTCATCCGGCATCGCGTTGCTTAGCCGAACGAGTCCGGGGAATTCTTTGACGCAGGGAGAACAAACGGTGGACCACAGATCAACGACCGTGATTTTTCCGGTTGATTTCGCATGTGATTCGATCGCAGCCCAACTGGCGAACTGCAAGTTAACCGCCGGATTCGAGTTTGCGACCTCTGCCGGCTGAGGATACGTCCCCGACTGGGAGGACGAATTCAAGTCGGGCATTTCGATCCCACCGGCGCCGGGTTTTGTCGGGCCGGTCGATTCCGACGATGACTCGGCGCCCGATTCCGCACCGTCGGGCAAGGCTGCGTCAGGCAGCTGAATCCCGGTCCCGGCACCTGGCGTGGCGGGCACCTGGTCGGAAGCTCCGACATTGGATTGGCCGGTTTGCCCGGCCGACGACGACGTGCTTGAATCCCCCGAGGAAACTGTGCCGTCGCCATTTGAGGTTGCGGCCCCGCCACCGGAAGCATCCGTTTTCGGATCACCATTGGTCGCTTCGCCGCCGCAGCCGACAGTCAAAGCAATTAAAAAAGCTGAGAAAAGTAAAGGCATTTTCCAAAACGCGTGACGACGGATTCTTTCATCCGAGTGAAACTTGGGCATTGTGAGAGTCTGTCGAAGATGGGAGGTGGCAGGGGACTGAACAAACGAAAAATCCGAAGGGATTGCGATCGGTTTGGCGTGGTGACATCTTTTTCAGATAAACTGTGCTGGATTCACCCCAAACCTGATTGTCCGAAATTCGATAGATGACCGCAACTGATGGAGAAATGTCGACGACCCAATTAGTGGTCGCGTCCAAAGAGGGAGACAATACTGCGCTCGGGCGACTGCTTGAACAGTATCGGGGTTATTTGTTGATGTTAGCCCATCGAAACTTGTCAGAGCAACTTCGTCGGCGCGTCGACCCTTTGGATATTGTCCAGGTCACTTTTTTGGAAGCAAAGCGCGACTTGGGATCATTTCGTGGCGAGTCGCCGGGCGAATTTGCCGCCTGGCTTCGTGGAATGCTGAAGAACAATGTGGCGACAGCCGTGACGCGACACGTCATGACCCAAAAGCGATCGATTCGTCGCGAGGTCAACGCGGACCCGAAGGGCGGCAACGATTCCGGCGGCGCTCCTTGGATTGCCCAGTTACCCGGCAGCACGACCAGTCCGTCGGGAGTCGTAATCAAGGCCGAAGCCGCGGTCGCGCTGTTGGAGGCGTTGCATCAGTTACCCGAAACGCAAGCCGAGGCGATACGATTACGGTACATGGAAGGGTTGCCACTTGCCGAAATCGTGGAGCGAATGGGCAAGTCAGATACCGCGGTCGCGGGATTGTTGAAGCGGGGGCTGCAAAAACTGCGGTTAATCATTGACCCGAAAAACAATCCCTATTTATAGGCGACCGTGACGGCGCGCCCCCAGGTGTGTTGATTGCTGCCCGATAGTTGGCTTTTTTGTCTGTCGGGTTGGCCGCCAGGATCGGTACGATAACGTCACTCTCCCATTCAATTTGTCTATGCCTGTTCCTCCCGAAGCCGACGACCCCATCGACGAAGCATTCGCAGCGTATTTGCGCTCGTGCGATGAGGGCGTTGTTGGTTCACGGGAAGACTTTCTTGCACAGTTCCCCGAGATGGCCGACGAGCTAAAGAATCTGATGGAGGCGGCTGACGCCATCAATCGGTTCACCGGAGCGGCGAGTCAAGATTCCGGTCCCGAAGTGGCACCCCCGGGCGCGGACACGGTCAACGTGATGAGCGCCGGCCTGGATGATTCGGGCGATGATCCTGCGGCGACTTTGCCTGAAGCGAACCGTCCCAAAGGCGATCCCGGGCCGACGTTGCCATATGATCTGGGCGATTACGAATTGTTGGAAGTGATCGGGCGAGGCGGAATGGGAGTCGTCTACCGAGCGACACAGCGGATGTTGAACCGAACCGTCGCCGTAAAGATGATCCGGGGCGGAATGTTGGCCTGTGAAAAGGACGTTCGCAGGTTTTACACCGAAGCCCAAGCTGCCGCCGGGCTGCATCATCCCGGGATCGTTCCGGTTTACCAATTCGGTCATCGGGCGGGGCACCATTTTTTTTCGATGGCGTTGATCGAGGGAACGGATTTACAGCGCAAGATCAACGAAGAAGAGATGCCGATCGAAGATGCGGCTAGGTACGTTCGCGACGTTGCCCGGGCACTCGAGCATGCCCACCAAAACAATGTCCTGCATCGCGACATGAAACCGGCGAACATCTTGATCGATCAAAAAGATCTCATTCACATCACCGACTTTGGACTGGCAAAAAACTTAAGTGCTGACAGCAGCGTGACGGGAAGCGGCGCTGCGGTTGGCACTCCGAATTACATGGCGCCCGAGCAGGCCGGCGGGCACAGTGATCGGGCGACGCGACAAAGTGACGTTTACTCGCTTGGTGCGATTCTGTTTGCCTGTGTGACCGGCCGCCCGCCGCTGGTCGGTGAGACGGTTGTCGAGACGTTGATGCAGGTCGTCCATGAGCCGGCTCCGGCGATGCGTTCGATTCGCGCCAACGTACCGGCAGATTTAGAAACGGTGGTCGCCAAGTGTTTAGAGAAGCAACCTAAGAAACGTTACCAGTCGGCTGCGGATGTCGCCGAAGACTTGGATGCGTTTCTAGAAGGGCGACCAATCTTGGCCCGACCGCGAGGCAGATTTTTAAGGACATGGCACTGGTTTTCCGGGGTACCACTGGTTGGAGCACTGATCGGCAGAAAAGTCGTTCGCGCCTCACCGGGGCACCGGCGATTTCAGGCCGCCATGCTTTTGGTCCTGGCGCTGATGCCGTTCTTTTTCGTCGCAGCGGCAATGATCTGGAGTCACCACATCCAAGCGATGCCGGAGAATGTTGTCATCGCCGGCGGGTTGGAGCATGGCGTTTACAACGACATCTCTCAGGCGATTGCCGACCGGCTTTACCAGGCCGAGGGCGTAAAAACAAAAGTGCTGACCACCGGCGGGTCTTGGGACAATCGCCAGAGATTGCTTGACCGCGAAGTGCGATTGGCGCCGATGCAGGCTTCGGCGATCAGCGGCGACGATTTGTGCGTGATCGCACCGCTTTTTTATGAGGCAGCGCATTTATTGGTGCGCGGTCCGGAGTTGACGCAGCAGCAGCCGGACCTTGACTTGAGCCTTGTTGCCGGCCGTCGGATCGCGGTCGGCCCCGTCGGAAGCGGTTCTCGTAAGACGGCGGAAATGATCTTGGATTCATTGAATCTGACATCCGACATCGCACCGCGCGAAGTCATTTCGTGGTCGGACTTGCAATCCAGTGATGCTCCCGATATCGCGTTGATTTGTATCGGACGCGGCAGTTCACTCGTGTCGGACTTGTTGCGTGGCGAATGGCGATTGATGGCGATCCCGCAAAGCATCACCATTTCGATGCAGCATCCCACACTCCGACCGCTGACGATCGACGGGACACATTACCAAGCGGCGGGAATACCCGACGAAGGAATCGCAACGGTGGGAACCACCGCATTCTTAGCCGCACGTCGCGACGCCCCGGCGGCGCTCGTACAAGCGACATTGGAAGTGCTGTACCAGCCACCCAGAATCTTCGTCGGGCTGATCCCTCGTGAACGGGCGGTCGAATGGCAAGGACTGGACCTACATCACACCGCCAGACACTACTTTGCCGCGTTTGACGCCGGCTCCGAGTGACAGTCGTTTGCATACCCTCGCTAACCGGCGCAAAGATGTCCTACGCGATATCCCTGTCCCTTCGCGTTTTGATGTTTTGCGTCCTCGCCCACCGCTTTACGCTCAAAGTGTCGTGATGGCGCCGGTGCAATCGGAACAATCCGAGTAACAGGCCAGCACCTGGATCGCGGCTGCGACTTCAACGGCGAGCGCGCGGTTTGAATCACATTGCGAAACCTAGGGTTCCCTGAGCATTTGGTCTCCAGGAACCTTCATCATGTCATCGCAACCCGACAAACAGCACGACGATTTGATCGTTCATGCCCCTTCACAGGGTGTCTCGGGTGATGCGCCACGTGACCCCGCGAACGAGCGAACCGACGACTGGACCGCACTCGCCGAAGAAGCGGACATCATTCACACCGACTCCGTGGCGAAAAACGCGGACGCCGACGGTGTCGACGAAATCGACACGGGAGAATCGTATCCTTCGACTCAGCCGATTGATCAGAAAGAAAGCGACCACTCGCGATCGCTGCGCAGTAAGTTGGTGCTTTCCCTGGCGTTGATGCTGGGGGTGGTCGTCGGCATCGACGAAGTGGTTCGCCAAAAAGTAATCGCGCCTGAATTTGCGAATCTGGAACGCGTCGCAGCGCTCAAAGACACCAATCGAGTGCTTTCAGCGATCAACACGGAGGTTGAATTCCTTGCCGAAACGGTTTCACAAGATTCGTATCGGATTGGGAAACTCTGGAGCCAGATATCGACCGCCACAACATCCCAATCGCTCCCGCAGTCGTTATCCAACGAATCGATCTCAGCAATACGCGGGCTTGGCGATCGAGTCGAGTGGGCGGCAATTGTTCATCACGACGGCCAATGGTCATGGCTGGCGACCGAGGGCAAGATCCAGAAAAACGGGAACTCCCTACCGGAAGCGCATTCAACGGGTGCTGAGTTCCCGGGAATCGCCGAACGCATTGCGTTGTATGTGACAAACAAACAGGGCAGCCTGCACGGAATGACCCGCGGCAGTGATGGCGAGTTGTACTTGTTTGCCGGAATCTCGATCGATCAAAATGCCGACCAGCAATCGGCGACAAATTTGGACGGTGCTTCGGACTTTCCAGAAGCGTTCTACGTCGTCGGACGCCGTTTCGGCGATGCCGTCATTTCGGACTTGGAACAACGAACCAGCGTCTCGTTTTCGATCCGTCCGATCACTTCAAATCCGACCCAAAACCAGACAATCGAAGTCGATCCCACAGACAGTTCGCTGCTTCGTGTGGTTTGGCCGCTACTGAGTCCATCCGGCCAACCTTTGGCCGAATTGAACGTACAACTCCCTCGCGAAGTGACCAGCCGCAGCAATCGAACGACGGCTTTTGCTCGCTATTTATCATTGTGTGGCGCCAGCGTTTCATTGCTTTTTTTACTGCTTTTATTGCAACGAATTGTCATCGGCCGGCTTGAGACGATACGCGAACATACCGAACGAATTGCGGAATCGGGAATCATCTCCGATGCCTCGACGGAACCGGTTCTGCAGGTCGCCGGTCACGACGAAATTGGAAAGCTGGCACAGTCGTTTGATCGGATGCGGACACGTTTGGGCGACGCTCAGCGAAAACTCTCTGATGCGTCGCATGCTGCGGGAATGAGTTTGGTCGCAGACACCGTCATTCATAACGTGGGAAATGTTTTGACGAACGTCAACAGCTTGATCGAAACCGCAACGCGGCGTGTGGAAAACTTACGTATTGAACCACTCGAAAAACTGGCGAATCGGTTGCGGAAAGACGACGTCGACGAGGCGTTGCAGCGAGCGACGCCGGATTACCTGCAACGGTTAAGCGAAACACTGGAAGGTGACAAGGACGAGCTGGCGGCACTGCTGCAAACGCTGAACGACAACATCCAACACATTCATCAGGTGATTCGCGATCAGCGAAGACACGCAAACCAGCCGGTCAAGTGGCAACACTTGGACCTGCGGACCGTCGTCGAAGAAGCCGTCAAGTGCAGCCAGGCGAAACTGGCGAAAGATCTAGTCAAAGTTAACTTCAACAGCGAGTTGGATGTCGCAATTTGGACCGATCGATCGCTCCTGTTACAGATACTGATCAACGTGATTGGGAATGCGGGCAACGCGACACGCGAGATCAAAAGTCGGCAACCGACGCTAAACATTGATCTGATTCGCACCAAGACCACCGCACACGTTCGATTCCGAGACAACGGGTGTGGAATGGACAAAGCCACGCTTTCTCGCGTATTCGACGCGCACTTTACGACGCGATCATCCGGCAGCGGATTGGGTCTGCACTTTTGTGCCATCGCAGTCAAGCGAATCGGTGGTTCGATCCGTGCCGAAAGTGATGGGCCGGATCAAGGCGCTACCTTCATTATCGAATTGCCGACGACGAAGCCGGCATCCGACAACAGTCCCGATGACGATGCAGAAGGATCGACCGGTCAAGGCAGCGCCGGTCGTCCAGCAGCATTGGCCGGTTCGAGAGGAAATCCCGGAGTAAGTCGATGACAAAATTTGAGACCGAACGACGTATACTGATCGTCGATGACCAGTCACAAATCCATGAAACTTTCGCAAGAATCTTTCAGGACCATCATCGTAATGAAGACGACCTGGACGATTTCGAAGCACGATTCTTGCTGGATTCAACCGAACAAGCCAAAAATCACCCGGTTACCGCGCCGGTTTTTTCGTTGACGCATGCGTACAGCGGCGAAGAGGGTGTGCATGAGGTTCAAAAGTCGGTCGATGCCGAACAAAGGTTTTCTGTTGCGTTCGTCGACATGCGAATGCCACAGGGGATGGACGGCTTGGAAACGATCAAAAGATTGTGGCGAATCGACTCGGATTTGCAGGTCGTGATTTGCACCGCCTACAGCGACCACACATGGGACGACATCGTCGCAAGCCTGGGATACAGCGACCAACTGTTGTTGCTTCGCAAGCCTTTTGAACAGGACGAAGCGCGTCAATTGGCATTGGCTCTGAGCGAAAAGTGCCGGCTTTCAATTCGCCAAGAAGAGAAATTGAAGCTGCTGAAAAACGAAGTGAATCGACGCAGAAAGGCGGAGACGGAACTTCGCGACATGGCCCACCGAGACGCATTGACCGCATTGCCCAACCGTCCCTTTTTGATCCAAAAATTGGAACAAGTCCTGGCCAACCAAGGTCCTCGCCGACGAAGTCACGACGCGATTTTGTTTCTGGATTTAGACAACTTCAAAATCATCAACGACAGTCTCGGCCATGCCGCCGGAGACGACTTGCTGAATCAGGTCGCCGTGCGATTGCAGGAGTGTGTTCGAGATCACGATACGGCGTCACGCTGCAGCGATTCCATCGACGGCGAAGACGTGTCGGCTGGTGACGAAACCATTCGGCTGGGCGGTGATGAATTTGTCGTCTTGCTCGAAAGACTCGCTCAACGCGACGATGCGTTGCTGGTTGCCCGCCGCATCGTACAGAGAATTTGTGAACCGTTTACACTGGGAGACCGCATGGTCACCGTCGGCACCAGCGTCGGTGTCGCATTTATCGACGACTCATTGACCGACGGTCACGAGGCGCTGCGCAACGCTGATACGGCAATGTATCAAGCCAAGAATTCGGGCAAGGGACAGATCGCCGTTTTTGACCAGACCATGCACGACGCTGTGGTCGCGCGACACGATTTGGAAGCTCAATTACGGGTCGCACTGCGTGACGAAAAGTTCGAATTGCGCTACCAACCAATTGTCAATCTGAAAACACACCAGATCCAAGGCGTAGAAGTCTTGTCACGATGGCGTGGGCCCGATGGCGAATACGTCCCGCCAAGCGAGTTTGTCCCGGTTGCCGAAGAAATCGGACTGATCAGCCAGTTCGGAGAATGGGTATTGGAACGATCGATGCGTGAGTTTAGTGCCATGATGGCATCGTTTGACGACGACAATCGACCGGATGTCTACTTAGGCGTCAATATTTCGCGTCGTCAACTGGGCGACCCATTTTTCATTGATCGCTTACAGGCCATCATTGATCGCACGAAGTTCAAGTGGTCGCTGAAGTTGGAGATGTCTGAAAACGGTGACACGCGTCACAACGAACGATCGTTACAAACCATGTTGGACTTGCATCAAAGCGGAGTCGGAATTCACATCGACGACTTTGGAAAAGGCAACTCGTCCCTGACCTGTTTTCACGACTACCCCATCGAAACAGTCAAAATCGACAGAACATTCACCGCTTCGATTACCATCGACCACGGGCATGCGATCATCACCCAAGCGATCGTCCAACTGGCCCATCACCTGATGGCATCGATCGTCTGCCAAGGCGTCGAATCGGCAAACCAATTGAACTTGCTTCAACAATGGGGTTGCGATTTGGGCCAGGGATACATCTTCGCCCCGCCGCTGGACATTGTCGAATTGGAGCGATTGTTGATCACTCCGGGCGAAAGCGATGGGATCAAGATTCTAAAGTCATCCGTCGTACCGCCGATCAACCTGCCGACGGGCCTCGGCCAAGGCATCCAATTGCACAGCCCGTAACGATTGCCCTAAAGTCTCCCAATTATTTGCACATCAATGCGGGCGAACCCCGTAAACTGGAAGTGCGAATTGCCGGGAGTGCTTTTTACCAGGGGGTGGTCGCGATGAGCCAAATTTCAAAAACGTGCAGCTTCGTCGCTGGCACGCTCGTCATTTTCGTAGTTTGTGCCGCCCACACTTCGGCATGCCTGTGGGACACCGAGACTCTGCTGGAAGAGCGATCCCGTTTTCCAACAGCATTGGAAATCATCTTGGGCAAGTTTCCACGGCACACCAGAGAATACTATCAGTGGCGTTTGAATGACCGTCTGGAAAAACTGAAGACAAGTCCTGACGACGACTCGCTGTTGGATGATGTCGCTGCCTCGTATGAAAAACTAGGGCGCTACGACGATGCGATCTCGGTTGCCAAGGAACAACTGGCTCGCCACCCCGAACGTTATGAGTCACTCGCGAACCTGGGTACGTTTTTGATTCATGACGGCCAATTGCGTGAAGGTTTGCCGTACATCGAAAAAGCGATCGAAGTGAATCCCGATGCCCACTTTGGACGCGAGAAGTACCAATTGCTCTTGGTCAAGTATGTCCTCTCCCGTTCGACCGACGACGGAATCGAGTTGCCATTGGCGAAGAGTCGTTTCAAAGACAAGTCTGTCGAATACGATTTCCCCTTCCTGACATTCCTGGAGCAGGAAACGTTGGACGGTTCGTCGGAGCATGGATCACCGCAGCGTGACGATGCGATCAAAGGAATCTTGGGAATGATGCGGTTTTCACGTTACGATTCGCCGATCCTGCTGGAAGTGCTGGGCGAGTTGCACGAATCCCAGTCGGCAGGACAACTCGCCTACCGTGCCTACATGAGTGCTTCACAGCATGTCGAAGACGCCGACGCCAAAGCGCGATACCAACAACTGGCCAGCCACGCCCTGGAATATCCGAGAATGTCATGGGAGTCAGTCAACGGAGTCAAGATTGATGAAACGGAAATCGCCGAGGACTTTCGCGCCGAACGTGCCGACGCAGACTTGTGGTTTCAATCCCTGGCTGCCGACGAGCGGAAATGGATCGCCGCTGGTGAAGCTGTCGACGAAAAGTTCAACGCCAAGTACCGGGAAATTCCAGAGGCCATCACAACCGATCCTGAGACCCAGCGTGCTTCGCAGGGCGAAACGTCCGACCCCGCTTTCGACGAACTTCTTGGTTCGTTGCTGACTATATCCGCTCTGGTAATCGTCGCTGCTTTTGCGTTGTATGTCGTTTTAACGCGTAAACGGTCCGCTGCGAAAACGATCACCAGCGCGTAGGCATTTTGAAGCTGTGCTTTATCACGGGCCCGAACGCGTAAGCGAGGGACAATTGCTATTGACTGGTCTCTCGCTTACGCGTTCGGGTTATGAAAAAACCGATGCGTCACGCGAAAGCGCAACTTCAAAAAATAAGCGTTGCCGGCGAAAGGGCGGGACGGAAACCATCTTTTCGTCGCGTCCGGTGAGACGGCCGGTTACACTGACGACACACTTTCTTCAAAACGAGACTTGCAAAGATTTATGATGATGCCTTTTAGGTTCCTGGTAGCCGTGCTTTCCATCTTCTTGGTCGCGGCGAACCACGTCAAAGCAGCAGACACCAATGCGGTTGCAGCAAAGCGAATCAGGAATGTGTTGATGATCGTCGCTGACGATTTGAAAGCCAGCGTGCTGGGGTGCTATGGCGACAAGGTTTGCGAAACGCCCAACCTGGACCGCTTGGCCAGCACGGGGATGGTCTTTGAACGGGCCTATTGCCAGGGCACATGGTGTGCTCCGTCGCGGATTTCATTCATGTTCGGGCGCTACCTGGACCAGGGAAACGTCACGCTTGGACAACACTTGCAGCGTCATGGAATCAGCAGCACGCGAGTCGGAAAGATTTTTCACATGCGTGTGCCGGGTGACATCATCGCGGGCACCGACGGCAATGATCATCCGGAATGTTGGTCGGAGCGATTTAACTCGCCCGGCCAAGAGGCGCACACGCCAGGGGAATATGCATGTTTGAATTTGAACATCGTCACGCGAGATTTGGAAAATCGCCAATCGACCCGAATGCCTCATCGGATGTTTGTCTCCGTCAAAGCGGACGCCGATGGATCGGAACAGCCCGATTACAAATCGGCCAGCAAGGCGATTGAGTTAATCGGGCAAAAACGCGACCGGCCGTTTTTTTTGGCGGTAGGTTTAGTTCGGCCACATTATCCGATGGTCGCACCGAGCAGCTACTTCGAACCCTACGGCATCGAACGCATCGAGATGCCGAGTAACTGGCATGACGATACCAGCGACATTCCGAAACCGGGGATCGCCGGCACCAACAATTTGAAGAACTCGATCGGTAAGTATCCGGACAATCAAAAACGAATGTGGTCCGCCTACTACGCCAGTGTCTCGTTCATGGACCACCAAGTCGGGCGGATTCTACGTTCACTGGAAGCTTCGCCCTATGGCGATGACACCGCGGTAATCTTCACGAGTGATCACGGTTATCATCTCGGCGAGCACGGGTTTTGGCAAAAGAGCAATCTGCACGAAGAAGTTCTTCGCGTGCCGCTGATTGTTCATGTGCCAGGAATCTCGCCGGGGCATTCGACGTCGCTGGCAGAACTGGTCGATTTGTATCCCACCATCTGCGAATTGATGGGAGTCGCAACTCCCGAGGCGGCCGACGGCCAGAGTTTGTTGCCTGTGGTCGCCGACGCTGAGGCCGAGATTAAAACTGCGGCGTTGTCGTTTCACAACGGAACATCACTTCGGACCAGTCGATGGCACCTGATTCGATACCAAGATGGAAGCGAGGAACTGTATGACATGCGTGACGATCCCGGCGAGACCACTAATCTTGCTAACCGGCCGACGAGTGCCGACTTGCTAGCGGGGCTGCGAGAGGAGTTGTCGCAACGAACACGTCATTTAGGCGATCGAAAGACCCAGCGGTAATTCAGCGGTTCAGGCAGATTGTATTTGTCCAAAATGTACGCTTGTTCTTCCGCATCATCGAACGACGGAACGCCGAATCGGATCACGTCTTCGGTCTGCGCCATCGCGTCGCCGGGTCGGAAAAAGTTCAGCTGAAGTGCCTTGCGGCGATACGGCGCTTCGTCGCCTTCGCCGTCTTGTTCGAACGCGTTTGTCAGCCCGGAAACGTACAGCGACAGGAAGTCGATATTTGGATTGACATCAATCCAAGTCAACACTCCCCACACGCCCGGTGCGCTTTCGTCGGACGAACGCGGGATCCGAATTCGAGAAATATCAACGCTGTTGTAGAGAGGTGCGGTGATCTGTTCGCGGGCCGCAATCACCGACTTTGCACTTGGAATGATACGGTCAAGGTATTCTTGACCACTGACATGGTCTTTTAAGGTGACCAATGGGAAGAAACGTCGTGAATCGTATGAAACCGATTCGAGTCGTTGGTACAACTTGGAACCACCGATCTCGTCGGCAGCCGGACGCAAATCACCACCCCGATAACGGACACGATAAACCATGTACCAAACCAGTTTGCGTTGCAATTGGCCGGCGCCGACCGGAACGTCGATGTACATTTGCCGCAGCGGTTTGAACGAAAACTCCAGGCAATAGATCTCACGGCGCAAGACGACTTGCTTGGCCATTTCGACCAACGTTCGGCTACGCGGATCAAAGTGGGGCGATCCATCGGTGAACGTATCCGCTTTCCATTCAAGTTCCGGATGCGCGTCCAAGAAGTTCTTTAAGGTCAGCGGACCGTCAAAAGTTTCTTCGGGACTCGCGTCGCCGGGCACGACGGTGACAACTCCAGGGGCGAATGCCGTTTGCTGTTCGCTCGTCGGGTCTTTCCTATTTTCAACCTCCTGGGCGTTGACGCGCCGGACACCGGTCGTCAGGCAAACCGACATCGAAACCACAAGCACCGCGGCAAACCGCGCGGCTAACAATGCGTGTGTCGACTGAAAACGAGCAATGGTCATGACAGGAACTCGGTCGGAGTGTTCGAATGAAATGGTTGACAAAGGGTTAACAGAAAGGAATGTGACGATCTGGGATCGCGGTCGCGTCGTTGGTAAGTCAGTCTACTTCAAGTCGCTTGAACTGACCGTTTCTTCTTCACTGAATCGTTCGGCCGCAATGGGCTGATCCGATTTGGCGGAGGCCGGACGGCTTGCGATTTCCAAAGTCGGCGTCGATTCACCGGCAACCGCTTTCTCCTCGTCCGCTTTTCCGTCGTGGACGTCCTCTGGATCGAGGAAACGCAGGGAATCGGCGAATTGCGCGTCGCTTCCGGCAAAGGATTCCACCTTGTCACCGGACATCGTGAACGTCGCCTGAACCCGACGACCGGCGTCGTCCGAGAAGTGCATCATAATCCAACGGATCGGCACACCTTGGGTTTCTCCGTCGGCAACAATGCGTAAAACCCGTAATCCCTGGGCACTGACTCGCTGGTCCCCCTCGATTAGCTGGCCAAGTTGATTGCCGAGCGCCTGTCGCACGTCCGCCTCGAAGCCCTCGAGAGTCCATTGTTTTCCCTCTGGCAATTTGACCAGGGGACGAAGATTGCACTGGGCGATACTGATATCGTTGTCGATCATCCGCATGACGGCAGAACCCGGCGCATCGCCGATCATCCGCCAGCTGCGATCCATCATCGTGCCGACTCGTAACTCGCGGCTCTGCAATTCGACGTACAATCGGCTTGCGGGTGGAGCTTTGTCAAAATCGATTTTGGCCGGGGCTGTGGGCAACGCTACCGGCGCCTCCATCGGCCGCCGCACCATCCGGATGGTGGCCGAAACGTCGAATCCAGGCTCTGCACGGCCGATCTCGCGGGTCTCGTGAATCGCCATTGCAAGCCAAGTGCAGGTCTTGAAATTACGATCGAACGTCATTTTCCCGATCATTCTGAGGTGGGTGCTGACGCCGTCGACGGAACCTTCGATGTCACCGTCCAGAGTGAACCGTACCGCTTCATCGCTGACCTCGACAACGGTGCCTTCGACTTTGCCGCTGTCGACGGAGGTCAGATTGAGCACCGAACACAATGCGTTAGCGCTGATCTCGAAGCGATCACCCTGGCTGACGCTCGCACCGGGCAGAAATAGATTGACCGAAACGCTTGAGACCGGCGATTTCAGCAGCGACAATTCCCCGTGGGTGAAGTAGTTGTCTGGCGAGTACAGGGTTTCCGGAAGCGATTCTCGGCGCACAATGGCGTGCCGCACCGACGGCCGGAGTGTTTGTTCGTTCGACGTCTTGTTCAGGACGCTGTTGTTGGTCGCGGTGTGGTAGTAACGTTCCGACGCGACGACCTCCGACTTTTTATCCGCGCCGCTGGGCATCAGCATGCGTTCTTCGTAATCCAGCACCGCCTGCGAAACGATCGGGAACGTTTGACGAGCCTCTTTGGACGAGATCGCGTTGTCAGAGATTTTGACGTTGCCTTTGACGTCGATCTCCAACCGCACCCGCATCAACTGGTGCGGTGCGATTTCGATGTTGGCGGATTTCGATGAAACGATCGCACCTTGGGCGGGCAGCGAAAGCGATGCCGCCGCGACAGCCACGGATCCTGCGAGAAAGGAGCGTCGGCTCGCGCTGAAGTCGTTGACTGGCATTTGAAAATCCCTTTCCGAAGGCGTTCCACGAGGCATGATGATGGGGCCACGGCATCTGCGGCAGTGCATCCGATGCCAATCGCCTGTATCCGAATGATCGACAGACGGAGCCGAGGGGGTTCAGCGGAATTGGGCGGCTTGGGCCGATTCGGGTCCGACAAGCCGATTCAAATTCACATAACTGCAACTCAGAGACGCAAAGTCTTCGCCGCCAGAAAAGTCAATTTGCTGGCGCGTGTCGCAATGCGAGACTGCCGATTGTGCAACCTGGCGGAAATTTTTACACCGCTGACAAGCTTTGATCTGACTTCCGGCGGTACATCCAAAACCTTTTCGGGTTTCTAAAGTATTGCGAACGCACAACTTGAGGAAATTCGAAGGCAAATTCTGGGCTGGAACGCGCCCGATTGGCCCAAAATTTCCTACAGGGTGTCCTGGACAGAGGCAACCGCTGCCAAAATCAAAATTTTCGAATTCCGGGACAATTGCTGCCGAAAGACGGCTTTGGTCCCCAATTAACGATTGGAATTCGAGAATCAGAGAAGTCGGAGTGAACCGACCGGCGGGGGCATTCGTCCTATAGGCATCCGCATCAAAGGGTAGGAACGCAGCAATGCGCTGTTATCTGGTGAGTGCCGCAACGGTCGACACGGAGTCGACAGGGAGTTTGGCCTGGAGCAATCGAAACCGCGGGTTTTGACCAGAGGTGTCGCGTTAATAGCGATAGTGAGTCCTAGGCCAAACGACCAACATCACCTGGAGGAGACAGGTGAACCCGGGCAACCGAGGCATAAAGACTGGGCGATCCGCCGGGATCGCAGGGACGTTTGGCCAGTCTACGCCAATAGCGCTGGGAGACCACAGGAATGCATGACAATTACCGCGATGCGAAAATCAAAGATTTACGAGACCAACTCCGATTCAATCAGAAAACCAAGCTGATTGAGCAGGCTGCTGCTGCCGAAACGTTGCTCAGCGAAATCGAAGAGGATCGCAATTACGCCTATGATTTTCTCTGTTTTCGAATCACCAATTACCGCTCGGATCGTCCGAGTCGACATAACATTGCGTCGGCCGATCTGACGCACGATTTGCGTCTTTTAATCGAAGATCTAAGTGAATTAGCGGATTTGTCGGTCGAAGAAATCGCCGAACAGGTTCACACGGTCCAAGATCTCAGCCGTCAGTTCAACGTTTCCACGAAGACGATCAGCCGCTGGCGCGAAGCCGGCCTGGTTAGCCGCCGATTGTTGTTCGGCGGCCGCAAACGAGTCGGTTTTCTGAACAGCAGCGTCGAGCAGTTTGTCGCCCGCAACAAGGAAAAGATCCAGCGTGGCGAACGTTTCAGTCAGCTCAGCGAAGATGAAAAGAGCGAGATCATTGAACGGGCACGGCAGCTTGTTGAAGGCGGAGCGGCGCTTGCCGATGTGACCCGTCTGTTATCCGAACAGATGGGCCGTAGCGCCGAGACGATCCGATATACACTGAAGAACTTTGACGCCGACAACACGTCGATCGCCATCTTCCCGAACCATCGTGGGGTGTTAACCGATGACGACAAGCGATCAATTTTCAATCAATACCTGGGTGGCATTTCGGTGCCACAACTTTGCCGACGGTTTAAGAGGACTCGCACCAGCATCCAAAGGATTTTGATCGAGATGCGACGCCAGCGAATCATGGAGTTGCCGCTGGACTACATCTACAACGAAGACTTCGAAAACGTGGCTCGGGAATCCGAGTACCTGGGCGGCGAACCGGATCCCGCGATCGCCCCCCGCAAAGTACGCGTTCCAAACGATTTACCCAGCTATCTTGCATCGCTGTACGACGTTCCGTTGTTGACTCGCGAACAGGAATATCACTTGTTTCGCAAGATGAATTACCTGAAACACAAAGCCAGTCGGTTGCGTGAATCGATCGGCGATGAAGCGGGTGGTAAATCGATGGTCATGAACGACATCGAGACATTGTACGAACAAGCGGTCAAGGTAAAGAATCGCATTGTCCAATCCAACTTGCGGCTGGTGGTTTCGATCGCCAAGCGACACTTGGCCGGCAGCGACGACTTCTTTTCGCTGGTCAGCGACGGCAACATGTCTTTGATTCGGGCAGTTGAAAAGTTCGATTACTCGCGTGGGAACAAATTCAGCACGTATGCGTCTTGGGCGATCATGAAAAACTTTGCCCGCACCATTCCGAACGAATTCAAGCATCGCGACAGGTTCCGAACAACGACCGAAGAGTTGTTTTTGGCGACTCAGGACGAGCGTGTCGACCCATACTTTGAGGAATCCATTCAACGCAATCGCAAGCGTGAATTGTCAAAGATCCTGAACCGACTGGACGAACGCGAGCAAAAAATCATATCGGCAAGGTTCGGGCTCGAACGAGGCAGCGAACCGTTGACGTTGAAAGAAGTCGGCGCAGAGATGGGCGTCACGAAGGAACGCGTACGACAGCTGGAAGCACGCGCCTTAGCCAAACTGCGAACGGCGGCAAGCGAAAACAACATCGAGATTGATTTCGATCTGTAATGTCGATTCCGTTGAGACAGATGTTTGTCAACGGAGTGGAAGTCCGTCGTACCCAGAAAACTAATCGGCGAATTACTCAGGCCTCGGTTTCGTTCGCCGTCATCTCCGTTTCATCGGCGATGCGTTGCATTTCAGCCGCGATTTCCGCTTCGTCTCGTTCGTTGTCCGATTGGGCCAACGCCAGACGACGACGTGCGTCACGCATTAGAATGTATGCCTCCTGGCCGAACACTCCGGCCAGGACAATGAACGCTCCGATCATCGCTAATTTAATCGTCAGCGACCAACTGACGAACAAGAACACGCCGATCGCCATCATGACAAAGCCGATCGTCAGGCCGCCTTTCACTACGGCCTTCATTTGCGTATCACGCGCCTGAATCCGGATGCTTCGCGCCACTGCGTTGCGTGCCGACTGATTCGCCAATTCTCGCATTGCCGACAGGTTTCTGGATAACTCGGGCGCCTGAGATCGTGGAACCAGTGGTGTGCTGTCATGAATGGACGGGGTAACCGGTGCGGATTGCTCAGCATCACGAGTCGGCCCGGAATCTGTAAGCTTTACAGTGTCCCGCTTCGGCTCCGGTTTCGGGGCAGCTTGTTTTGAGGCGGCAGGGGGCGCGGCTTCGTCCCCCTGCACACGTTGCAACAAGCGGCTCATGTAAGCTTCAATCGAATCGTCTTCGGGCTCTGATTCGACGACAACGGTATCTCGCGATGGTGCGACCGCAGTCTGGGAAACATCATCTGACTGATCGTCGTCGCTATCGAAATCTTCTTGGTTGCCGAGCCCTACCGATTCCTCTTCAGCTATTGCCGGTGATTCAAAGTTCCACGAACTCGATTCATTGTCCGTCTCTTCGTCCTCGTCGGCGAATTTGATGTCTCCACCCATCAGGAACGTGGATTCGACTTCATCATTCGCTTCGGGGACATCGTCGTGAGAAGAGTAGTCGTCGCGATCCATCGAAAGGTCGCGGATCAGCATCTCGGCCAAGCTGCCCACGGGTGCCTCGATCAGCGGCTCGTCTTCTTCACCGGGTGAGCTGTCGAGATACGCACCTTCGCTGATTGATGCATCACCAACCGGTTGGTCAGTGTTCTGATACTCGTCAGCGTCGTCATAATGGTCAACAGCAGCCGTGTCATCGGTCAACCGCGACCATTGTTGCGTCGCATCAAATTCATGTGCGTCAAGCGAGTCTTCATGCGCGGCCACTTCGTCATCGGTGTCGGTCGCTTCATCTCGACTCGACGAGTGACTCCAATCCGAATCACTCCAGGAACTGGACGGCGATTCGTCGTAATCGTCATCCATTGTCGCATCGGAGTCCGTGGTTTCGGAATCCGTGGCATCGGTTTGCAAACTGTCACCGCCAGGCATGTAGGACGACCAATTCAGCGGAGTATCGTCATCGGCGTCAATTCGATTGGCGAATCGGCGAACGATCTCGGTATCGGACATCCCTTGATTGGACACGTTTCCGGGCGGATCCTGGTTCTCACCCTGATCGAAGCCGGTGTACAATCCTGGATCGGCGTCGACATCGTCCTGGGTAACGAAATCCTCTGCATCGTCGTTGGCGTGATCTTCCAGCTCGCCTACAAACGATGGATCATTTGAGTTTTCGGTCACGTGATCCGGTTCGTCAACTTCTTCTACAGTCTCCTGACCGGACATCTGCTCCGGTTCATCGGGAGACGTGAATTCGCTCAGGTCGGGAGCCGAGCCCCAGGCCGAGGATTCGGAGTCATTGTCGGCGTCGGGCCAGACGGGGTCGGCCGGCGTATCGTAATCCGCGATCGCTTGCTCGACATTGTGTTCGATATCATCGATTGCATCTGAAACCGACTGTTCCGGCGGCTCATCATGCCAGCTGATTCCCGTGCCGGAGCGTTCGATCTCGTCCGAAGTTTGGGAGTCCAATTCGTTTGTCAAATCAGAATCGTCTTCCGTCTCGGCGTCGCCAAGAAGCTCGGATTGCGACCAACTGGATGTTGACCAATCGGACTCAGCGTCACCGCTCGGCGAACCATGCGCGGTATCCCAATCTTCCAGATGCGTGCCTTGCTCGACGGCTTGCTCAGGCTCCATCCGCCAAATGTTTGCGTCGGATTTGACTGAGAGGTCGGCCCCATGACTTAGTCCCGAGACGGGATCCGCGACGGAGTCAGTGTGCAATTCCAAGTCATCATCCTTTTCCGTCGCAAAGGTGACGTCGTATTCGTCAATTTCATTCGTCGACGGGGAAACCGTTTCAATCGGCTTTTCTTCGTGGGCATCATCGAGCGTTCCGATATCGGCCAGGTTTTCGGTAAAGGCACGATTCGATTCGGCGAATTGTTTGATGCTCGCTTCGGCGGCTTGCTGTGCAGAAGCGATTTCATCTCGAAGTTTTTCGATTTCATCACGCAGAGCCGACTCGCTTTCCTTTCGCTCGTTTTCCAAACGGCTGACGGTTTCGGCGTGAGTGACTTGCAGGCGGCCGATTTCCTGGCGGGCCGAGTCAAGTTCTTGTTCAAGAACCCGAAACTGTTCCGCATCGATTGCCGATGAACGCAACGTGTCGGCTTCGGTTTGAGTCTCCGCCAATTCGCTGGACAACGCTTCGTTGGTTGATCGAAGCTGGCTCAGCTCCGCGCTCGCGTTGGCCAATTGGACCGACAGATCTTCGATGGTTTGTCGCAGCTGGTCCGATTCCTGGATCCAAGACTCTTGTTGTGCCGACTGGTTGTTCTTTGTCTGATCGACCAACAACTCCAATTGCCGGATCGAAGCGTTGGCGCCTTCTTGTTCGCTGCGTAGTTGCGATGCTTCTTGGTTGGCCTCGGCGACGCTTTCTTGTAACTCACGAATGCTCGCGCGAAGCTCCTCGGCGATCTGTTCTGCGCCCTTGCGACCGCTTTCGGCGGTTTCATACTGACGTTTCAGTCCGGCGATTTCTTCTTGTGCAGCGGATTCAGCATTCTCACGATTCTCTTGGACGACGGCCAGCCGTTCTTCGAGCTCGATGATACGTTTTTCGGTGTATGCATGGTCTTCTTCGGAAGCACGACGTGCGCGTTCGGCCTCCTCGCGGGTCGTTTGCAGCTCTTGACCAGTCGCACGAAGCTTCTCGTTCAGCTCATTTTGATAGGCCTTACTTTCCTCGCGAATTTGCGCAAGCGCGCTACGCGTTGATTCCAAGTCGGCGGTAACACGTCGAAGCTTGTCTTCGACCTTTGCACGTTCCGATTCGCTTTGGGCATGCGCTTCAACGGCGGCATTGCGCGACGATTCCAATTCCGCGCGCAATCGTTCGTGTTCTTCCTGTTCTTGTTTTTCGCGCACCTGCAGTTCGCTGTGCCGTTCTCGCAGTTCGGTAAGCTGCTCGTTCAGCGTTGCAAACTCTTCTCGCATCCTGCCGACGGCATCGCTCGCGGCCTGAGCCTGCTGCTGTGTCTGCTCCAGCTTCTTTTGCGCTTGGGCGGCTCGCTCGGCGTATTGTTCTTCGCGTTCTTGCCACTCAATCTGGCGACGTTCCATTTCAGCTTGTCGTTCTTGAAGCTGCTTGCTTTTTTCCAGCAACTCAGCCTCTTTCTGCTGTAACGCTTCGTTGGCTTCGTTTTCGCGACGCCGCAGTGATCTTAATTCCTCTTGTGTCGCGGCATAGGTTTCTTGAATCTCTCGCGCTGCGGCTTCCTGCGCCAGCAACAAGCTCTCACGATGCTGGAGGTTTTCCGCGCGACCCCACAATTCAGTTTCTCGGCCGTGTAGTTCGGTTTCACGCTGGTCACATCGACTTTCGCGGACTTCGCACTCGGCATGCCGGGCATGCCATTGTTGACTCAATTGATTCAAACGGTCACGGAGTTGCGATTCCGACGTCTCGCCTGATTGTCCGACTCGCGTGGACATCGATGCGCGCGCTGCTCCGGCGGATGATTGGACGGTTGCGTCGGAGTATCCGGGAGCGGCAAGTAATTCGAACCGGTAGTTGCCCATGCGAATGATATCGCCTAGTCGCAGGACAGACTCGGTCACTCGTGTGCCGTTGCATTCAAGTGGTACCGAGTAGGCCCGCATCAAAATCCGATGCGCATCACGCAGCAGCACAGCGTGCATCGGACGCAGCGTTTCGTCGTCCAATCGAATTGAACATCCTTCGCCGCTGCCGAAGGTGTACCGGTTACCGGTTAACCGAAGCCTGCGAACCGGGAGACCTGGGCGAATGACTCGAAACTCCAGAGCAGCACCGGCCATCGAAGATGTTCCGTGCAACGATGCCGATGCCGTGGAAAATTGAATAGCCGCCAGACCGTTGGTTGAAACTTCATGTCCCAAAGAGTCCGGGATCACACTCACCGGCGAAGGTGTCGAATCACTCAGGTGTCCCGTCGCGTTGACCTGTCGGGAATCGTCTTGGGGCAGACTGGATCGGCTTGAATGGGGGTCGTTGTGATCGTTACTCACCACGCTGTCCTTGCGTATTTGCTTGCAATATTGCCTGGATGCGATCGTTGCCGATAGACAAGACCGTTTTCTGAGTTTCGGACAGACCACTTGTCCGGGTGAAGCAAAATGGGGCGATCTGTTCGGTTTCGGCTCGCGGAGTCCGGTTTTGGTAAACCGAGAGGTATGTACAGCAGCACTTTTGGGGTGCACGTGCTTTTGGGGGTGCACAGCCTCCCGAGTCCAACTGTCTCGCCTCTGGCAGCGATGTATCGCAAGCGAAATCCCACGAAATTCAGAAAAAAGGCGGCTAATCAACCCTTACTATTGATTAAGGGTATTTTCACTAGCTTTCAGAGGTGACTTTACGAGCCATCCTTCTACTATTTCACGCAAGAGATTGCCAAGACCGGTACTTTGGCAAACGAATTGCAAAACTAAACGCCCGGGGGTCACGTAAGGGTGTTGGCGGAAGTGTTCGTCGGCAGCCAGAACGAGGGGTCCTGCGAAGATGACAATCAACGATACCTAGGTGATCTGATGGCCAGAAAAGACGCGATCAAGAAGTTGCGAACGACACTGCTGAAGCGACGTGATGTGCTGATTCGTTCCGCGATCGGCGACCTGAGTTTGCTTCAGGGGAAACCATCCAAAACGGGCGACGTGCTGGACGCGGTAGCCGACACGGTTCAATCGGAACTGAACAGTCAGTTGTTAGAAGTGGAGAGCCGCGAGCTGGAGGCGATCGACGCGGCAATCAAACGATTGGACGATGGCAAGTACGGCAACTGTGACGAGTGTCATAAACCGATTCCTTTGACACGCTTGCGCGCCGTACCGCACGCGAAGGAATGTATCACTTGTCACCGAATTGCCGAAAAGCGAAAGTCTCACCCCGCTGCATCATTGAACCGGGTGTTTGACACTTACCAAGCCGACACGGCTTGACGGTAGGGGTTGTTCTATCTGAGCGTTACTTTGACGGCCGAATCATGTCGACAGGTGTCGAATGATTCGGCCGTTTTTTGATGCGCGGGCGATGACGATTCTGACTTTTCGCGGGACAAAGGATAGCGGCACAGGCTGATAGAAAGTTCGTTGCCACAAAACGACGATGCGTACAATGCGACGCCTCCCCGTCGAACCTCCCTCTCTATGATGAAGCTCTTCCGATGTCAAAACTTCCTCTCTTTCGTCGGCGTTTGCGCCCGCGCTGGTGCGTTGCGAGACGATCCATCATTGCGATGGCGACTGTTGCCTCGATCGGTGTCGGCGTGCCGCAGTTGATGTCCACCAGTTCTGCTCAAGATCCCTATCGCGGAAATTACCCGAGCCCCAGTGTCGGGACGGTGGAGAAATCCAATGACTATGGGTGGACGAACGAGATCGGCGGCGGGAACTTGACGGGGTCACCTGCAACCGCGTCGATCGAAAGCAAGTCCGCGCTCGGTCAATCGGTTCCCAACCAAATGCATTCGCTCCGTCCCTCGATTGATCCGAACCCTTTGGGCAGTGACAGCATTCCATCGGCTGAATCACTGGACGAACGGCGTGAAGCGTTGTTTCGTGAGTTGGCCGACGAATTCAACGCGTTTGATCGTCTTGGCAATCTTGTTCGCAAGGTGTCCCAACTCGTCAAACCCAGTGTCATTCATATCGAAGCACACAAGAGCGAGACCAAGGGTGGACAGTATGAATCGTACGACGAGGCCGGCAGCGGCGTGGTCGTCGAGACTGCCGACGGGCTGTGGATTCTGACGAATCGCCACGTCATCTTGGGGTCGCAGCCGGCGGAGATTCTGCTTCGCAGCTCGGACGGCCACCAATATCATCCGACCCGAATCCTGTCGGACGAGAGCACCGATGTGGCGGTGATGAAGGTTCCCGAGCTTCGTTTGCCACCGGCGCGCACCGGTAACAGCGATCAGGTCAACATCGGTGACTTCACAATCGCAATCGGCAGCCCGTTCGGATTAAGTCATTCCGTCACGTTCGGGATTCTTAGTGCCAAAGGCAGAAGTGACCTTTCTCTTGGAGATCAAAAAATCGATCTCCAAGATTTTTTTCAGACCGACGCTGCAATCAACCCGGGCAACAGTGGCGGACCGCTACTGAATCTTCGCGGCGAAGTGATCGGGTTAAACACCGCGATCGCCAGCAGCAGCGGCGGAAGCGAAGGGATCGGATTTGCGATTCCGATCAACATGGTCGTCAAAGTCGCGGATGAATTGATCCGCCACGGTCGATTGCGACGCGGATACCTGGGTGTGACGCTGGAACCGGAGTTCACCGCATCGGACCTGGGTCCGCTTCGCGCGGTGGTTTCCGGTGGGGCGAAAGTCAAAGTGGTTCGACGTGGGTCACCGGCGGCCAAAGCCAACCTGCAACGCGGCGATATCATCGTTGAATTCAACGGCAGCAGCGTGTCCAACGATGACCATCTGGTGACACAGGTCGGGCTGACACCGATCGGTTCGGTGGTCCCGATGATCATCTATCGCGACGGCAAACGCTATCGGACCGAAGTCCAGTTGACCGACGTGAATTAACGCTGGTCGACGCGGCTGATCACAGCCCGCCACGCATTAACCATCCGGGTCCGCGTGGCCGGGTTGGCGTTCATGTCGAATGCCGGGCCGGGGCCATAGAAGTTCTGTAACAGATAATTGGCGGCGACGCGAGACACGGCGTCATTGGCTTGTAACATGCGCAACAGTTGGTCACGTCGGATCTGGTTCGGCCGACGCTGGGCCCACAGATCAGCGTAGTAAGACCGAATCGACAGAAACGTTCGTTGATTGCCGGCTTGGCGTTGCAAGTTCTGCCAAAGCTCGCGATGCCTGGGATCCGTTGGATCGATCGAACGCAGGTGCTGCATCACTGCTTCGCGAAGCAATGCATCTTGGGATCCGATCAACCGTAACAAATCGTCGTGGCTAGCGGCGACGATCCAGGTGCGCAATGTCATCGCGGCATCGCCGCGGACGGCACCGGAGCGTAACGATTGCATCATCGACGTTCGGACGTCGGCGCTTTCGGATAATTGCGCCAAGACGTTTCGTCCGACCTCGATGCGATCGACACGCTGGCGAGTCCAACGCGGCAATCGCTCCGGAGGGTCGTCGGCCTGAGTCGTTTGCATCGAAGTTTCATCGACACGAAGCCTGGAATCGACAACGCTGCGACCGTCGACCCTGACCCCTTGGCCGGACACATCGACTTGCATTCCGTCAACGGTTTTTTGGATCACGACTTCGCCGGCTGGCGACGTTTCTAAAGCAATGCTGTTGGCAATGTTTTTGCCGATTCGAACGATCAAGTTGCTGTCTAAGCCCAACAGGGCGATCGACCCGTGTTGCAAATCGATCGCGCCGCCGACCGTCAGTTCGATCTGAGTGTCAGCCGCCATTACCAACTCGCCTCCTCCGACCAGTTTCGCCGTCGCGCGACACCAAGGCAGTGTTTGCAATCGCACCCTGGAACCGGCTTCGGCACTCGCCAGATCAAACGTACTGCCCTCAACGACACTCCGAGGTGAGGACTCATTGGATGCCGATGTGCTGGGAAGACTTTGCAACACGCTTCGCAATAACAATCCATCCACCTGGTTCCACTCGGCGACCAACTTGGTTGCCGTTGGCGGTTCAGGCAGCGGCGACCGGACCGGCGCATCGGTTGCGTCTTTTGGCTGGTCCATTGCGTCGACTTGGGGAGTTTTGACGGCCATGCTTGATGAGTCATTCATTGACCGGTCATCGCTTGCCATTTTGGTTGTTCCCGAATCCGATCCAGGTGGCTTCACTCGCCCGGGAGTCGTGAGATCGACCTCTGGTAACGGAATCGCATTCGTTTCGGGATTCTCGACCAGTTGCGGACCGACATCCGGACCATGGGATTCAGGAAGAGGCTGATCCAACGGCTGACGACTTGACTCGGTCGGCGAATCAGACTGCGGCGAATGATCAGTCACCGAGTCTTCGGCGATGTGGTCGATTTCAGGCACTCGCTGGGACCGAATCCACCATCCGACAACGCAAAACAGTACGGCAGCAGCAACCACTGCTATGAAAGCGTTCCAACCTGAGTTCAGAACTTTTGGACGTTGCCGTCCGGATTTTTCCTGGCGTTCCACCGGACGAATTGTCGGCACGTGCGTTGGATCGGGCAGTTGCTGGGAAGCGGCCAAAGCTGATGGCAGCAGCGCACCGGGTTCCTCAGATTTGTCGATCACTTCGGACACTGCGGTTCCCGATCCGGCCTGAATCGCGATCAGTCGCGATCGAAGCTCTGGTGGTAGCGATCGGCCGCGTTGCTCGCGACGGCTACGAATGGCCGCGACGATCTCCATCATCAATCCTGGATCGGTCGCCGCCGCTTCGGCGATCTCGCTTTGCCTGGACGGGTCAACAAGCGTTCCGTCGACGAATGCTGCAACATCGTAAAGGGGAACAGGAACAAGATTCACGCTTTCACTTTGATCATCCGTTTCATTCGGCCTGACAGACGACGACAGGGTTGCCATGATTTGACGAACCGCCACCCCCAAGGTTCCACCGTTGTCGATTGAACCACGGCCGTTGCGTGATGATTCATCAAGCGACCGATTCACGAGTCGCAAGAGCGTTTCGCGGTTGAGTGGGTTATTGGGTTTCATCGTCGATCCATTGCCGGAGCCGTTCTTCGGCGCGTCTGAGTGTCGTGCCGATCGAGCCAATCGGGATGTCAAATCGATGGCTGATTTCTGCGTAGGTCTGTTCCTCACGATAAAAGGCGACAACGAGCTCTCTTTGACGCTTCGGCAGACGGTCGACCATCACCAGAAGTCGCTCTCGTTCTTCACGTCCGATCAACATTGATTCCGGACCGGTTTGGTGAGTGCGAGCATCAAGATCGTCCAGTGACTCTGGCTGGACAAGCGTTTCACGAACGATTTTGGCGACCATTCGGCGGGCGACCCGTGTTGCAATCACCGCCAAGTAGGTTGCAAGACTACTTTGACCGCGAAAGCACCGAAGCGCCGCGGCGTCGCGCGCGAGCAACGATGCAAACACTTCGGCGGTGACGTCATCGATCGTCGACCAGTCGCCTTTCCGGCCGAACAGACATGCGACGTCGATCACTCGACTGCGGACCAATCCGCCGTAACGATCGATCAGCACTTCCCAAGCGCGAGAGCTGCCACCCAGTAAGCCGTCGATCAACTCAGTTTCCACGACAAAAACCTCCGACGACTGCAGGTCGCCGGAGTCGATGTCGGAACTCGATTGGAGACGTGTTTGATCGATCGTCTCGATTGCCCGTAGGAGTAGAGTGGTGCGAAAAGCAAAACCACCCCCGTGCATGACACTTCAGGCGAGTCGGTCGCCCGAAGTGTGATCCAAACATTCTAGACCGTCGCGGTCAACGTTTCATCCACAGCGGTCGTGTCAGTGTCTTCACGGATCACCACCCGGTCGATGTCGTCAACAATCAGTTCGTCCAAATGGTCGGCAAAAACCACGTCGACCTGTCCGTCACGGGCACGGATCACGTCAGCCCCTTGGCCGCCCCGCAAATCATCGGTGCCCTCGCCTCCGATCAATTGGTCATCGCCGCGATCCCCACGAATGCGATCATTACCTGCGCCGCCATGAAGCACATCATTTCCGACACCGCCGCGAATGCGGTCGTTGCCGTTGCCCGCATGCACAATGTCATCTCCTCGGCCGCCGTCGATGATGTCATCACCGCTGTTTATGTCTGCGTATTCCCTGGCGTACAGGTAGGGATCGGTCACATCGTCGGGAAGCGAATTGGTCGCGTCACCGAAGATCCAATCGTCACCCGGACCGCCGCGAAGGATGTCGTTTCCGTCGCCGCCGATCAGGTAGTCACCTGACGGTCCACCGATGATCCTGTCGTTGTCGGCGCCGCCGAACAGAACGTTGACTCCCCTTCCGCCACGAATCCGGTCGCGGCCTTCACCGCCTTCGATCAGCGTCGGACCGCTGCCGGCTGCCAGATTATCGTTTCCCGGTCCGCCGAAGATCTGTGCCGGGATTTCGACGTTTGGCGAAACTCGCACCAGATCATTTCCACGACCGCCAAACACCTTCATCAAATTGACGTCCGCCACAGCAAAGTCTTTGGACCGACCGTCGATCGAAACCCGCAGACGCTCGCCGGAGCGGCTCTGGGCGATCCAGATTCGGTTGTTGCCCTCGTCGCCTTCGATGACCAGCGTTCCGTCGGGCGTCAAATCGACCGCGGCAGCCATCACCCGACGGGTTTCAAGAGTTTCTCCACGCAAACGGCGGGGAGAACGAGAAAGACGAGAAGTATTTTTTCGAGAAGTCACAGCAGCGTCCCTAACGGTCCAGGATCGAACGGCAAAACCGAGACGTTCGGCTTCGGTGCTGTGTTAGTGACGTCGCAGCGGAGGGCGCTTACAGAAATCTGGGAAAAAGCTTGACCGTCTGAGTCTGGAAAACCGTGGCATCAACAACCGCTCGGGTCATCCGGATTGCTTTGACATGGATTTCGGGCGGACCACGTCTTTGGCTAACCCGATCATTTCCATCGTTCGGATCACGCGCCAGGACATGTCATACTCCCACCAGCGATGCCCATGCGCCGCCGCCCGTGGTTCGGCGTGGTGATTGTTGTGCCAGCCTTCGCC
>JAGQPO010000106.1 GCA_020426665.1 Planctomycetales bacterium | reverse complement strand
TGTATCCGGGTTGGCATCGTAATGAACTTTAAGCGCGGCCCCGACGGCCAAACCTGCATCTCCGGGGTTTGGGTAAACCCATTGCGCGTCAACCTGATCGGTGTACCAGAATTTTTGATTGAATTTAACGTTCAAAAAGAACCCGCCGGAGCAGACGATCTTGCGAGTCTGTTCACGCTCAAGCCACGGCAATACGATGTTGAACGCCTGTTCTTCGGAAACCCGCTGGACTTCTGCGGCAAAGTTTTCCGGTCCGACTTCGCGGAAAATGGCTGACATCGCCTTGCTGTCCGCACCATGAAAGTGTGCACCACCGTGATCGTGCCAAATACCAAACGTCTGGTATGCATGGGGGATCGCTAGATCGCCATCCTTGTACTCCGGATAAAACCCTTTCAGTAGACCGGGTTCGGGTATGCCATAGGGCGCCAGGCCCATGACCTTCCATTCTTCGCTACCGTGACGCCAGCCCATCGCTTCGGTGGCGTTACCGTAAAACCACGCCAATGATCCATGGGCGTTGAATCGCGCCAAGTTTTCGATTTTGTTGTTCTGGATTCGCCAAACCGCAACCGAAGTCCCATCACCTATTCCGTCGGCGGATACGCCCAAAACCTTCTCGTCCAGAGGAATCCCGGACGTGTATGCCGCCGAGGCGATGTGCGACAAATGGTGATCAACAAGCTCGACCTTCAAATGATCAGCAAGTGCAAATGGTTTCTGGTAAAGCGGCAACGTCGGAATATTCTGTGGGTCGCCGGCAATCTCATACAGCAGCCTCTTTACCCTGGATTTTAATTTTGTGTTTCGCACAACCTCCCTGCTGGGAAGATCAAAGAACACTTCATACACAGGCGACATGTGCTGCGATGGTATCGCCAAAACGTCCAGATCCTCCGAACCAATCCCGGCATGCTTTAAACAGTACTCGATGGACTTGATGGGAAACGAACAATCGTTCTTTATCCGTGTGAACCGTTCTTCGGCGACATCCGCAATGATCTCGCCGTCAATGACAAGACATGCCGATGAATCGTGTCCGAAACCTACTCCTAGTATCTTCATCGTATGATTACAACCTGATCGTACATGACTTAAGTGAATTGTTAGGTCGCTCTAATTCGCGCTGGACCAACGTGAAACCTGTATTACTTCTGATTTTGGGCGTTGACGCGGCACTACTTCGAAAGCAATCGGCGATACACCTGCCCAAGTTTTTCTGATTGGGCTTCGGGCGAAAACTGCACTTGGAAACTCTCGTGAAGCCTCTTGCCCATTTCTGCCATTCGTTCCCTGTCCGACAGAGCTGCGATTATTTGTTCCGCCAGACTGTTTGCGTCACCCTGGCGACAGACGTAGGCATCATGTCCAGGATTTACGTAGTCAGTCATTGGTGGAATATCACTAATCACCACCGGCTTTGACAGTGCCGCAGCCTCTACCACCGGGCGAGCAAAGTGTGGCATCTCGGATGGAAAGCACAAAAGGTCGCACGCCGCAAAGTATTCATTGATGTTGGTTCGAAAAGGTTCCGGACGGCACACATCACTCAATCCGTGCTCATCGATCAGACGCAGGACCGGTTCGCCGAGCGCAGGATCATCAGCCAACGCGCCCGGTAAACACGCGACAAATTCCAACTCGGGATGTTCCCGTCTGATTTGTTGCAATGCCGTCAAGAAAGTCAAACCGCCTTTGTGCTTTCTGATTCCGCCGACAAACAACAACATAGGCGTCGAATCAGCCAGCCCGAGTTCTAGACGTTTGGATCGTCCATCCACCGAATCGTTGAACCGATCGGTCGGCACAAAATTGTGAATTACAGTACCTTGCGTGTCGTTACCGAGCCAGGAAACCTGCTCCGCTCGTCCCAAGAAGATCAACTCGTCTGTCTGCTGTAGGTTTCGTCGAAAGAACCTCTTGATCCAACTGTCCTGTGATGGACAGAATTCGCGAACGTGCCAGACATATTGTTGGTGATTCTCCTTCATCGAAATCGCCAGGTTGATCAAGACGACTGAATTGAGATGAACGATATCGAACGAGTGCAGGGACAAAAACTGCTGAAAAATTCTCTTGCTCGGGTTCCATTGAAACAACAACTTGGCAAGATGTTTGTATGTCCCCGGACGCTTCCAAGACATCGTGGCCGCCGACAAGTAATACCACTGTGCGATCCCAAGTAGCTCGTGGACGGGAAACCCTTCGTCTTCATACAGACGGTAAAGTTCCGGGGAAGGCATTAACAACAGAACCGACGGCTTGTACCCCAGATCGCGAGCAAGTTGCATGGTGTAAAGCATGCTGAACGGAGCCCCGCCATCAATTGAACCGTGGTGTACAAACAGAATGGACTGGCTCATTGCGACGATCCGCGAGCGGCCCTCCGTTGACTCCATATCTGTCCCAAACGAGACCGAAATGATTTGCTGTGCCGATTCCAAGCGTCCAGGTTCTGGGGAAACGCGAGATAGCTGATGACGCAGTAACCGATGGTAAACACGACGGTAGCGACAAACGCAGCCAAAACGTCATACATTACAGAAGCCGATACGGATTGAACGAACATCGCCACCACAAGCGCGATGCTTGCGGAAACCGTCGGTCCGATGAAGATCTGGAACGTTTCGCGGACAAGCTCACCAGGCTTCGCAACAGAGGCCAGAATGTGCACCGGCCCCAGAAGGACGAAATAGGATGTGGCTGCACAGGCGGTACCGATCACTCCAAACACCGCCGTACCGACACAAACCGCCACCAAAAAGAACGTTGAGTAGATACAATTCAGTACAAAAAGGCGACTGAACTTTCGTCTGGACTGCAGCAACGCGCCGGCGGGCGATCCGACACAGCGAAACGCCAATCCGATACTCAGTATCTGTATGATCGGAATCATTCCGTGATACTGTTCCTTGAACAATATTTTGACGCCAGGGTCGGCGAGTAATACCTGCAGAAAGCTGATCGGGAATGCCAGTGATGCGAGGTCCTTGGCGGCGCGAACAAACGCCGCCGTTTGCCGGATCGGCTCGAGACTCAATTGACTCAATCCCGCAAACAAGACACGCGAAGCATTCTGTGATATCAACAAGAAGAATTGCGTGGAGAGGTTGAATGCAAGGAAATAGATGCCCAAGGTGCCGGTGTCGAGAAAGGATTGAACAATGACGTAGTCGCCGTGCCACGTTGCCAGCAGAACTAATTGTGCTGCCGCTAATGGCATCCCGGCAACAATTAGCGCAGACATCGACCGCCTCGAGAACTTCATCAGCGGTTTGATGCCCGCTACTTTCCATCCAGCGACAGAGTTAACAAGGGCGACAATCGGAATTGGAATGATCAGCGAAAGTTCATCAAAACCCAAGACGATAAAAACGGCGCTCAACACGGCACGAAGAATCGCCGAAACGATTTCCAAAACCGAGATTTCCCAAAATCGGAACTTGGCCTGCAGGAACGCTTGAGCAGGAGCGCCGGCACTGGCAAAAAAGATCGACAGCGCGAAACACGGCAACGCGACAATCAGTTGTGATTCATCAAATGCTTGGGCCAACCAAGGAGAAGCGATCGTGACCGCACCGGCAAGGATACTGCCCAGGATCACCGAAGTGCTGGTTGCAACACCCAGCAGCGATTGAATTCGGCGAGGTCGTGATATCAAAACCTGAGTGAGTCCGCCCTGTTGCAAAACGGCCAGCACGGCGCCAATCGAACCGACAAGCGCCAACAACCCGTATGCCTCCGGCGCCAAAAACCTGGCAAAAACAAGCTGCGCACCAAGTGCAACAACTTTTGCCAAGACGGACGCCAGCGTTGTCCACGCAACACTTCGCCGCGTCTTGTCGGTCAGCGAATCGCCGGTGTCTGGGCTGGAATTCATTGCCAATGAAGTCAGACGACCCAGCGGTGACCCGTTGTCAGAATTCCCATCTCACGGATCAAATCAATTGTCGGTCGCTGTTGCAACTCCTTGCCCCAATGCTCAACCGCACGGCGCTCGCCATGTCTCAAGATGTCGTCCAGAATGATGGTAAACTCGTCGGCAAAATATTTTCGGAAGACCTGAAATGCAGGGAATCTCGCATACTCTCGCCCAACTTGATAGGCCGTCGGCGCGTCGACGATGATCAAACTCTTGGACCCTTCTTGAATCGCCTGTTCAATCTTGGATGTATCGAAATAATCGCCAACCGCAGTCATACCGGATGGCCACCGAATGTCCTGGCGGTTCACCAGCGGTGCGTGATGGAATGTAACGAATGATTCCAGGTTACGATCACACAGCATCTGGCGGACGATTTTGATCCAATCTTCGTCTTGATCCACCGAGTCGATATGCCCATCACCCAGTTGTGCAATCGCAGCAGCACCAAACAACGTGGACACTCCGCTACCAAGCTCTAACACCGAGCAACGACGATTGATTAGGATCTCGTTCGCAAGCATCACAACGGACTCTGGCCGCATCGCGGCCGCGGACCACGGCACATAACCGAGCCCGAATCCGGCAAGTTTTTGCAGCGCTGATGCGTCACGAGATGGCTGAAGAAGCCGTTTCGTAGCGCGTTCAAAAATCTTGGGTCTCATCTCGTCTTCTGCTCGCTTGCCGGTTTCATTGTTGGCCCGAAAATTGACGGCTAAGTTGACGTAACGACGCGTCGTCCGGAAATTGTCTCAGGGAGTCTTGAATCTGCGTTCGCGCGCCTTCCAAGTCACCGGCCTCGATGAGGCGGTTGATGTAATCAACCCGAATAGCGACGTTGGCTGGATCAACAAGTTGCGCTTGCCGAAAATGTTGCAGCCCCGCTTCGTACCGCTTGTCCAGAAAACAAATCGCGCCTGCTAATCGCTCACATCCTGCCGTTTCAACTCGCCCGGTGCACGATTCACATTCAAGGTGGTCAACGGAATAATTCAGAAATGCTCGGATGTCCGCTTGTCGACTGGGGTAGGCGGAATACGCGTTCAAAAGCTGCGTTGATGCAATCCGGCGTGACTTGGAATCCTTGCTAATGGCTACATTCAGATCAACGCTCTCATCAGACAACGCAATTTCCAACGCGGCGGGAGTGCAGGGTGGAAAAATTTCGGTTGCGGTCAGACACAGAGATTGGACAAGATCCGTGCCGCCGCGAGCCCGTGCCAACTCGGCCAAGCGGAGAATCTGGTCCGGGTTGCGGCTTTGCAATACAGCCAATTGCTTCAAAACTTCGATCGCAAGGTCATGTTTCCCATGCACAAACTCCAGATACAGGATTTGACCGCGAGCCTCAATCGACAGCGGATTGGCGAGGATCGCTGAAATCGCACTCTGTAGTGCTGGTCGATAGGATTCTTGAATTGTCGTCGTGCCAACTGCCACACCACGTGTCGCCAATTGAGTCTCTTCGTAAGCAGTTCGAACGTCATCATCGGACTGAGGATTCGAAGCGATGATTTCCGCAAGCCTTGCAATTTGATACCGGTATCGAAACTGTTGAGCGTACAGATCCTCGGTGGCATCTCGTCCTAATTGCAGGTCAATTCCGCCCTTGATACGTTCCAATGCCTCGGAATCCAATTTGACGCCTTCGTAGACGATGTCTGCCTGCATTGCAACCGAGTCCGACTCCGCACGATGAAACAGAATCGGTAGTGCCAAACACGCCATGCATCCGCCAAGCCCCAATCCAAACCCACTTCGACCCAAGCTGCCTTTGATCGAAGGCAGGTAGGATAGCGACGGCTTTCTGTCATTTTCGCGCGGCTCGCCAACGACCAACGAATCAGCCGAGCGATCGTTCGCTGCCATCACGCCACGGGTGACAATGATGGTCGCGAGGATGACACCTATGTAAGTGTTGGCGGGGATAATCGCCCCAAAGTCGGTCACCTGGCTGACCATCATTGCCGAAATCAAAAACAGCCCCGAACAGCGGATCGCCCTGTCGAATGGTGATCCAGATTTGGAAAGTTGGTGGATTGCACGCGCAGTAAACACCCCCAGTCCGATCAGAAAGGCGATTCCAAAGATCCCTTGTTCTACGACCAGTTCGATCCAAAGATTGTCCGCGTGCTCATACCACCGAGAACTACCATGTTCTTGGAACGGTAAATAAGCCCAACCGTATGCTCCCACGCCGCAGCCCATCGGAAAGTATCCGACAGCGGCCGCCAATGCGTCTTGCCAGTGCCCCAACCGACCGCTGGCCCAAAGGCTGCTGTGGCCTTGGTTCACTTCAGAGTCGGTAAGTCGGGTAATCGATTCCAAATCCAAATCAGGACCAACAAGAATGGCAATCGCACCGATAACCACCAAGATGGCCAAACAATATGCCAGCGCGACGCGACTGGAATGAAATCCAAACCACACGACAACCATCGACGCCAGCATCGCAGAAAGCAAGCCTCCGCGCGATCCGTTGGAAACGATTCCCAGCCACAGAATTGCCATGCAAGTCGTGATCAGAATCCCGCGTTTGTCTTGCAGAAATTCAAGAATATCATCGCCGGTGATTGATCCGCGAAGAACGGGCATTCCGTCGACGCTGGACAGCCACCAGAATGCTAAACCGCTGGACGAAGCCAAACCAATGTTCAGAAATAATGCCGCATTGTTACGATTGACAAAACCGCCAAACCCATTTGCCGAACCAAGGTCGCTTAACAAAGCGCCGGACGGGGAGGTCAACAACGCGAGTCCGTACAGTGCGTGGGCGGTCGTTCCCAATGTTGTGACCAATAGAATCGTGACGACTAGTTTTTGATGCTGCGCCAATTCGATCGTGATCCACGCCAAAGGAATCAACGTTACGGCGAACGCGAAGACCGCAACAGTTCCTGAGGTGTAAATCGAAATTGCATGCGATTCGATCGGGGACTGTCCGGCGATTTCCAACACCGGTGCAATCCAGTCCGTGTAAGCAGACGATGAACCCGGACTAAACCGGGCGACCATCCCGGCAGGCAATTTGGCCGTCTGAAGATACAGAAAACCTGCCCACAAGGCCAAAAATACAATCCACAGAAAGTGAACTCTCGCGCCGCGAAGATTGCCGGGGCGTTCTGCGTTCAATCGAGACGCCACTTTCAACCATGACTTCCTGGACTGTGTGAGCGCGATCACGACACACATCACAATCGTGGTTGCCAGGATCGCCAATCCGCCAATGTAACGCGTCCAAGCCAGTACACCGCCGTAATCAAAGCTGATCGCGATCGGGATCAGTGCAAACGCGACGGCAACAAGTACCCACGCGGTCACAGCAATCGATCTGTTCGATGTCATTTTTGACAAATGCTTCGCCGCAATTTCGTTTTCCGGTGGCGAAACTCGCCAGAGTGTGCAAACTCCACCGCCGGCCAACGACCGCTAACCGAATCTCACGCTGCGGTAGACGACTGGTGGCGCGCTACGTTCCTGCCGAGGTGCGCTGTCCGAGTTCACTGCGTGCCAGATCCATATCATGGTCAACCATCAACTGAGCCAATTCTTTGCAGCTGGTTTCAGGCTCCCAGCCCAAGACATTTTTCGCTTTGCTGTAGTCACCCAACAACAGATCGACTTCGGTCGGTCGGAAATAGCGTGGATCGGTCTCCACGTATTCCTTCCAGTCCAGCCCCAAGTGTTCAAAGGTGAAATCCAGGAATTGTCGAATGGTATAGGTCTCGCCCGTCGCCAACACATAATCATCCGGCGTGTCGTGCTGCAGCATCATCCACATGCCGCGAACATAGTCCTTGGCGTATCCCCAGTCACGTTTGGCGTCCAAATTTCCGAGGTACAACTTTTCTTGTAATCCCAGCTTGATACGCGTTGCCGCACGCGTGATCTTTCGGGTGACGAAAGTTTCCCCGCGGCGAGGCGATTCATGATTGAATAAGATTCCGTTGCATGCAAACAGATCATACGCGTTGCGATAATTCACGGTTTGATGAAACGCATAAACCTTCGCACACGCGTAGGGGCTTTGCGGTTGAAACGGTGTTTTTTCAGTTTGAGGCGTCTCGATCACGTCGCCAAACATCTCACTGCTGGAAGCCTGGTAAACCCGCGTCGGCTTTTTTAAATTCAATTGGCGCGCGGCTTCGAGAACATTCAACGCGCCGACCGCCGTCGTTTGAACCGTGTACACGGGGGCATCAAACGAGACGCGAACATGTGATTGGGCACCCAGGTTGTAAATCTCGTCGGGCTCGATATTCAAAACCAGGTTGGTCAGGTTTTGGCCGTCCGTTAGATCTCCGTAATGAAGGAAAAGCCTGGCATCCTCGTTGTGCGGATCCATATAGATGTGATCAATCCGGTCGGTATTAAACGTGCTGCTGCGTCGCACCACACCGTGGACCTGGTAACCTTCGTCCAGAAGCAGCTCAGCCAGATACGAACCATCTTGGCCAGTGATCCCAGTGATGAGTGCCGTTTTTGGATTGCCTGATGCGTTGCTCATTGTTCGATTCACCGCTGAAAAATTAGCAATGGTAATTGACTGAAAGTGCGAAGTTTAAAAGCCGTTGCGGAAGGTGATCGCCGCCAAGCGGGCTCAAACGGCGCGTAAATCGCCGGTTTTGCTGGCCTGTAAAAAGTCTTGGTAGGTTTTTCGCACGCCAGTTTCCAGGTCAATGCGAGGTTGCCATCCCGTCGACGCGATCAAGTCGATGTTGGTCCGCTTCACCGGCGTGCCGTCCGGCTTGGTCGTGTCTTGCGAAATTCTACCGGTAAATCCGGTGATCTCCGCGATCAGATTCGCCAGTTCGCGAATCGAAATATCGGTACCTGTCCCAACGTTTACTAAATTTGGCGGGTCATTCAGTGTGACCAGATGAACAAGCCCCCGCGCGAGGTCGTCCACGTGCAGAAACTCTCGTCGGGGAGTCCCCGTCCCCCAGATGACGACTTCATCCGCATTCTCCTGAACCGCTTCGTGAAACCGCCGAATCATGGCCGGCATCACATGCGAGTTTTCGGGATGGTAATTGTCGCCCGGTCCGTACAGGTTGGTCGGCATCGCGGAATGGTACGTAACGCCATATTGAGTCCGGAAGTGTTGGCATAGTTTCAGCCCACTGATCTTGGCCAACGCGTAGGCTTCGTTGGTCGATTCCAACGGTCCGGTCAGCAAACAGTCCTCGGGCATCGGCTGAGGTGCCATCCGCGGATAGATGCAGGTACTGCCCAAAAACAGAAATCGTTTGGTTCCGAATTGATGGGCCGCGTGAATTGCGTTTGCAGCCATCATCAAATTGTCATAGATGAATTCTGCCGGGTACGTGTCGTTGGCGTGAATGCCGCCGACCTTGGCGGCCGCAAAGATCACAACGTCGGGACGTTCTGATTCGAAAAAAGACTCGACCTGGGATTGGCGAATCAAATCCAATTCGCTGTGCCCCCGAGTGATCAGGTCCGATTCGGCGACACCTCGCGAAAGAAGTTCACGAACGACCGCGGCGCCGACCATTCCACGATGACCGGCGACGTAGATGCGTCCGGAGGGAAATTGTTGCGAACTCATTGGTGATTTCAAAACCCGATGCCGTGGTATTCGAATCCTTTGGCGGCCAGATCGAGTTTTTTCAGTGTATTGCGTCCGTCAAAAACGAACGCCGGCTTTTTCATTGACTCAAAGACCGCGTCGAAATCAACTTCGGCAAATTCATCCCACTCGGTTAGAACCGCGATCGCATGAGCATCGCTGGACGCCTCCTGACAACTTGTCGCGAACGTCACGTGTTTTTCAATCAACTCACGTTTCGCGTCGCTAATTTTACTATCACCTTCGGTAAAGACGTATTCCAAGTCGTGCAACACTTGACGTTTACTAACCTGTGGGTCGTAAATGCAAATTCGCGCCTTTTCAAGTAACAAATCGCGGCACACATAAATCGCTGCGGACTCGCGTGTATCGTTTGTGTCTTTCTTAAAAGCGAATCCCCAGATGCCGATCTTCTTGTCCGATACGGTATTGAACATCGTTCGAACCATACGCGTGACGAACCTTCTTTTCTGGTAGTCGTTCATGCGGACGACCTGTTCCCAGTACTCAGCGACTTCTGGCAACCCGAAGTAATCACAAAGATAAACCAGATTCAAAATGTCTTTCTGAAAACAACTGCCGCCAAAACCCACGGATGACTTCAAGAACTTGGGGCCGATACGCGAATCGGTACCGATAGCCGCAGCGACCTCGTCAACATCGGCTTCCGTGGCTTCGCACAACGCGCTAATTGCGTTGATCGAGGAGACCCGCTGCGCGAGGAACGCGTTTGCCGTCAGCTTGGACAATTCACTGCTCCACAAATTGGTCGTCAGCAATCGGTCGCGAGAAACCCAGTTGGCATAGACTTCGACAAGCGCCTCGATCGATTCTGGACGCTCGCCTCCGATCAGAACGCGATCCGGTTCCAACAGGTCTTCAACCGCGGTCCCTTCGGCCAAAAATTCGGGGTTACTCAAAACATCAAACGTCGCGTTGTTGGATGTGTTTGAAAGAATGCGTTTAACTGCTTCGGCGGTTCTCACGGGCAGTGTTGATTTCTCGACGACAATCTTGTGTCCTTGAGAAACCTCGGCGATCCGGCGGGCACACTTTTCAACAAACTCCAGGTTCGCCGCACGACCGGCACCAACTCCGAATGTCTTGGTTGGTGTGTTGACCGAGATAAACACCATATCCGCGTCATGAATGGCCTGATCGATCTCCGTCGTGAACGTCAAATTCTTTCCCCGACTCGATTTGACGATCGCGTCCAAACCCGGTTCATAGATCGGCAATTGACTCGAATTCCACTGTGCGATTCGATCCGCATTGATATCGACGACCTTGACATCGATATGCGGACACTTGTGGGCGATCATCGCCATCGTTGGTCCGCCGACATAACCTGCGCCGATACAACAAATCTTTGAGACGGGAGAAAGGGTTTTAGACATGATGCGTTTGTGCGTGAGAAAAAAGTCGTATGAGAATTCTGCTTACAAGTGGTTCAATAAACGTTGGTCGAATCAGACCTCGGTTTTGTCCCAATCCTGATCTTTGGGAGCTGCTCCGATTGGCTCCAGTTGGCAGTCATCCAGTTTGACGCTGACGCCCTGGTCCATGAACCGAACCGATACAAGCAATCTTGTTTCTTGGTCACGCCGGATCACAACGCCTTCGAAACCGGCAAACGAACCATTCTTGACTCGAACCGGCTGGCCAGGCACCAAGCGACCTTCGACGGACAACGGCGCCCCGATGTCGATCAAATCACTGATCTGATTCAGATCTTCGACCAGCTCGACGACTTCCCTGATCTCAGCAGCCTTTTGAACACATCCGGTACAAATCGCTTGATACCGCTGCTCCTCGCCGCCACACAGGAAAACGTAATTGGTAAAAAGTGGTACGTAGCTTGTACGAACCCGGCCGGCAGGCGAACGCCGTCGCTGTTCAATCTGTGGTCCGTAGTGGGGCACTTCCAACTGCCGCAGCTGCCTCATCAACAGCTTTTCCTGCCGGGACTTGGTGTACAGCAACCACCAACTGGTCGGATGGGCAAGCTCGGTCGCGAGCAAGTTCTCCGGAAACCGATCAGGTTCTTTAGCGAGGAGTGGCATATTGGTTCAGGCTTGATAGTAGGTGACCGACGAGTGACAAAGCTGGTTGTTCACGCAACCAATGGCATTCCACTGGCCGTAATGCAACGTCCAGCCAGCACCAGTCTGGCCTATCCAGGGGATCGTGTTAAGCGACCTTCAAGATCACTCGGCGCGGACTTCGTCCACTTGGGTGACACCCCTCCCAACAAGAGGGGTCGCCCGCATGCGTTTATTCCAATGTTTCTTCCCAACCGTTTTCGCTTAGCGATCGCAAACGATCGATTTGTCAGGACAAGATGCCGTAGCCGGCACTGTTTGCCTATCGGCTATTGATTATGTCGGCGTCACAGTTTGTCACAATGAAGCATCCTGAAATCCGCATTCACCAAATCACGCCGCCGCGTTGGGCACAGCGTTTTTGATCGATATGCCGGTCATTCCAAGAAAATGCCCTCGCCGTGAACGAAGGACTTCGGCGAAGATTTCGGGCCGCCTGGCCCCTGGACACTCTCCCGAAATCAGCGTCGGCTGTTCCGTAGGGGGAGTCACCTTGATTCCAATGCGAACCAGGTGCTGGGATCGAGGCGAGTAAGAGACCTGTCCCGAAATACCCTGGCAAATGACTAAGAAACCAGAGCCTTCGACTCGGAAGTTCGCTCAAGCGAAGAATAATGTGGCGCCGGAGTTCCTACCGATGGTGCAACGACCACGTCCTCTGGCACCGTAGGCTCACCCGGGGCAACATGACGCCGTTCTAACTCGGCGATCACATGTTGAATTTGTGGTTCCAGGTCGGCCAAACGCAAGCTGAGGTCGGCCAGCCGTTCGTGGATTCCCAACGAATCAGCCTGTGCAACCACATTCAAGGTGCCGACATTCATCGGGTTTTGCTTCCGTCCCACTTTGATGACCAACGGCCAACGCAATTGGACTTGGTTGTCGCGATCCGGCATACGAACGTCCGACCAACTTGCGTGGTAACCTTCGTGAAGCCATGAAAGGTTTAGATCGATACTGATTTTCGAGAGATTATGAATCTGGGCAAAATCAACCAGAGGTTCCCAGATCAATCTCCAATCCCCGTTGCCCTGCAACGGCAGACAGCGATGGTTTTTCTCCAGGGAAGATTTGCGAGGTGAAACGAAGAATGACCGGGTCATATGCGACGCCTTCATCATCAGCAGCTGACATTCGGCGTGACCGAATGATCGGGTAACGACCAAGAATGTTCCAGCCAAAACCATCCCTAACAACGCCAACCAGGGCATTTGGAAGTGTGCCGAAGCGATGGCAAGCACGGTTGTCACGGTGCACAGTATGGCCACGATGAACAACATCCCGAAATGGCCATACTTCTTTTCCAACAGGTGATGCAGGTGGGCACGGTCGGTCGCATAAATGCTGCGTCCGGTCAACCAACGTCGCGCGATGGCGGCGGCAGAGTCAAACAATGGCACAGCTAAAATCGCGACCGGTGCCGACGCGAGCAACGTGGACCCTTTGACGCTTCCCCATACGGAAAGCACGCCAACGAGCAAACCGATCACCATGCTTCCGGCATCACCCAAAAAGATCGTCGCCGGCGGTTTGTTGTAGAACAGAAATCCGATCAAACTTCCGGCCAGACAGAATGAGAAAATGCATCCCATCGCCGTGCCGTATTCCCAGCTCAGAACCGCCAATCCAAGACTGATGAAACATCCGGCAGTCGTCGCCACGCCGTCGGCACCATCGATCAAATTCAACGCGTTGACGGCAACAAGCAACCACAAAACCGTCACGGGAAACGCCAAAGATCCGAGCTGTAATTCAAAGCCCATCAATCCGATTCGGTCGACAACCGTACCACTGCCCACCAACGCCGAAATGATCAAGATCTGGAGCAACAGTTTTTGTCGACCTCGCATAATAAATGCATCGTCGATCAATCCGACGACCAACATTGCGACGGCGGCAAAGACCAGCCCGTACCATTTCATGTCGATATAGCCGAGGTCAAAATTGCCGTAAACTCGGTCGTAAAAAATTGTGCTGACGAAACCGATCAGTAACGCCCCCAACACCGCCACTCCGCCACACAATGCAATCGGTTTGCGGTGTAATTTGCGATCCTCGTCAGGCGCGTCCACCATCCCGATTTTTCGAGCGATGAAGCGAACGACCGGGACCAGCGTTAGTGCGGCCAGGACGGAGCAGAAGAGAGAAACTAAGGTCAACCAAGTCATTGGTGGTGTCGTATCAGGCTGCAAGGCTAGTCGAAATGTCAGGATGACTTTTTGACTCGTACCTTTGAGGGGAGGTACTCAACATCATATTTTACCCGACGATTACAGAAGCCCTCAGTCTAAAAAGGAACACCCTGCACAGAATGGGTTGTTTCTTCATTTTGGGTATACTTTACAACGATCAGAGGGAATTCCCGCCAGCAAATCCCCCCTAAAGCGGTGCAATCGTCACTCATAGAACGCATGGCAATGGCGATAGAACCCCTACAGCTGGTGTTTCCGTCAGTTTTGGCTAAATCCTTTCGACCGTTACGGCGATAAACACCCCTAGGACGGTACGCCGAAACCGGTGTGCCCTCCAATATGCTTGACCGAAATTCGAATTCAGCCGGCAGCCAAGGGGGGCCAAATGGCGATTCGTTCAAAAAGTGCGACCAGCGCACCCGAACACAGCTCGATGTCGTCGAGCAGAACCTTCGACTCTCCAACTCGATTACCCAGCTCAACGGTGGCGCGTCGCAACACTCGCCGACGGCGACTGCGGTCGGTCGTCTTGGCCGGAACAGCCGCAATCATGCTTGCTGGGTCAACGGGATGCTCTCTGCTCTCCAACGCCTACCGCCAAGTGAAAAAGGCAGATTGTCTGGACGATTTCATGATCGCCCATCGTAACAAAGTCTTTGCGGCGAAGGCCTGGTACCGTGAGCAAGGCTGTTTTGGCAATCGATCCCATCTGACAGAATTCAAGGCCGGGTTCTTGCAAGGCTATGCAGATGTTGCCAACGGCTCCGATGGCTGTCTCCCTTGTGTTGCACCCAGCCAGTACTGGGGATGGAAATACCAATCCCCCGGCGGTCAAGCTGCAATCGATGCATGGTTCGCCGGCTATCCGTTGGGCGTGAAAGCGGCTGAGCAAGATGGCGTCGGGCATTGGAGTCGCGCCCCTGTGATGGAACGTCACGCGACAACTCCGCAAACTGCCGCACCAGGCATGTCACCGATCGAAGCGTCGTTGATGCTCGCACCCGATGGCACTCCAATCACCGACGAGATAATCGTTCCCGGTTCAACCAAAATCATCGAAACGACCGTGCCCGCGAGTCCATTCGATCTGGAAGACATCACTCCGCCCACGGCGACTGCGACCGAAGCGTCAATCGACTCGGGATTGCTTGATGTCCCTGCCCTCGGCGATGGTGCTTCGATCAGTGTTCCGGCGGCAAATATTTCCGGAAGTGGATTGATCGCCGAATCGGAGTACGCTTCGACACCCTACACGCTCACAAGTGATGGGGATGAACCCACGAACACTGAATCGCTGGTGCCTCGCCAAAGTGCAACAGTCTACTCGTTGGGTGACATGGACAAGCCGTCCGTTGAAATCGGCGATGACGCAATCGAAAGCATTTTTGGCTCAATCGAAATGCCTAACAACCTGGATGTCGTGTCTTCTGATTCGACGCCCGCTCAATCGACACCGGTGAATTCGCAAGAAGCGAATCGCCCGGTCGAAACGGCTGGTGCCGTCAACCAAGACATTCCTTTTAAGTTTGAATAGCAACAGTCTGTGGTCGTCTTTATCCACGCTGAAAAAACCTACAGTGACGAGTTCAGGGATGAATAAGAGTATTTTAAACATGGGGCCCGACCAGTCCGGGTCCGAAATGAAGGGAGCCGACGCGCGAGAAACCGGTCGATGCCGATTCTTTCGCAGCGGTTCGCTCGATTCCCTTCGCGCTGGCATTTTGCAACTGGGGTCAAAAACACTAGCGGCGGCATTGTTGGCAGGCTCGCTGACCGGATGCTCGGCGTTGACCCAGCCCATTGACGGCGTGCCCGCGGATCGCTTGCCGTCACAGTACTTCGCTGAACCGAAAAACGATCTCGTCCCGGTGGACATCTCGTTGTTGACTCTTGAGCCGCCGCGAGAATACCTGATCGGAGCCGGCGATATCCTTGGCGTCTACATCGAAGGTGTGTTGCCATTCAATCCGCCGAATGCGCCGCCTGAGCCACCTCCAGTCAACTTCCCGGATGCCGAGAGCACGCTGCCGCCATCGATCGGTTACCCGATCGCCGTCCAAGAAGATGGGTCATTGGCGCTGCCGTTGATCGAGCCGCTAAACGTCGACGGACTGACACTTGACCAAGTTCGTGATGCCATTCGAGACGCCTACATCGACAACGATATTCTGCGTCCCGAAAAGGCTAGACCGATTGTCACGGTCATTAAAGAGCGAACCGTCGATGTGATCGTTGTCCGCGAAGACGGTGGTAGCGGACAGGGTTTGACAACCAACAACGTCGGATCCCAGTTCGTCTTGGGTGGAAGCGATCGCAGTGCTCGTGGAGGACTGGTGAAGTTGCGGGCCTATCAGAACGACATCCTGCACGCCTTGGTCGAAACCGGTGGATTGCCGGGCGTCAACGCGAAAAACCAAGTCAAGGTGCTTCGTGCCACAAAGCAGAACAAAGAGGCGCGTGAAGAATTTCTGAAGCAATTCCGGACCCAGCGTGACGCCGCAATGCTAGATCCGTGCGCTTGCATGCCCAAGCTGCCAGAAGATCCAACCATCCTTAGAATCCCGCTGCGTTTGCCGCCAGGCGAATCGCCAAACCTGAATCAAGAACAGATCACGCTGCAAGAAGGTGACATCGTCTACATCGAATCGCGTGAAACCGAGATCTTCTACACGGGTGGACTGTTGCCCGGCGGACAATTCCCGTTGCCACGCGACTACGACTTGGACGTACTGGGTGCCATGGCTCTGGCCGGGCAAGGAGCCTATGGATCGGCGAATCAGGGTGGTCGTGGGATTGGCGGACTCGGCGGATCAGTCGCTACCATTCCGCCGGGGCGTCTGTTCATCCTTCGCAACACCGATTGCAAAGGTCAAATCGCAATCGAAATCGATCTCGCCAAAGCAATCAACGACCCGAGATCACGGCCGCTGGTTCAAGCCGGCGACACACTGATCTTGCAATACAAGCCAGAAGAAGAATTGCTGAACTTCGGCTTGGGGACGTTCTTCACCTACGGTATCCAACAACTGTTGAGAAACAATTAGGCCGCGAAGCGAAGACATAATCCGAACTTGAAGCGCCGTGGAGGCAATCTCCACGGCGTTTTTTCGTTACAGACTTCGTTCGACTGAGGATGGTGCCTCTACAGCCCCCTCAGGAATGTCAACCTTTTCCACGTCCACCGTTAATTTTGCAATGCGTTTGGCAAAGTAATACATACGGCGAAGGTATTCCATAATCTCCGATTCCAATCGAAACATCGCCAATCGGTTCGGCGCGTCGGCCGCCAGGCGACGCGATAGATGTTTCTCCGCTTTTCCAGCCAACTCGTTGACGTGCGATTTTGCGGCGGCGACCTCCTTTCCGCTTTCGACATCATTCGAAACGATTGAACGTATCGCCCGCTCAGTCGCCCAAATCACCTCGCCATTCAACGCACCTAATACCGACTCGGTTTCGGGGCTGACCACCAACTTGTTCCGAAGCCTACTGCGCCCAGCATCAACAAGATTGGTCTCGATCATGTCGCCAATATTTTCCAGATAGTTCGCCGCGGCCAGGTATCGGTGAAGTTGTTCTGATTGGCTGTCGGTGAGATTCTCTTGGGAAAGCCGAGCAAGGTACGTCACCACCGCGGCATGCAATCCGTCGACGTTATTGTCCAGAGCTTCTAACGCGGCGATCTCGTCGGCCGAACCGTGAATGACGGTGTTAAACGCGCCACGCATCATGTGCAATGCTGCGACACCCAAACGTCCCAATTCCATTCGAACAATGTCCATCGCCAGCGCCGGCGTCTGCAACAAAATCGGGTCCAAATACTTTGGTTCTGCGGTTTGAGGCTTCGGCTCCTCACGATCAGGGACAACTCGGTAAACCAACCATGCGATCGGCGCGGTGAACCAGATCAAGATTACGGTGTTGGCAACGTTAAAAACCGTATGGGCGTTGGCGATTTGACGTGGTGTTTCAACTGCCAACCGAGCGGCACCGGTCAATTCGGGGCTGGTCGGGGACATCCATGTAACCAGCGACGCCAGCTGCGGTATGAATGCAAACCAAATCACCACCCCAGCGACGTTGAACATTCCGTGGACGACTGCCGCGCGAACAGCTTCCCGGGGCTTGCCGATCGATGCCAACCCCGCGGTGATGCATGTCCCGATGTTTGAACCGAAAACCAAAGCGATTCCGGCATCAAGCGTGATGAATCCCTGGCCTGCCAATGTGATCACCAATCCGGTTGTCGCCGATGAACTTTGGATAATTGCGGTGAAGCCGGCAGAAAGCAGGATGGCCCACAGCGGATTTTCCATTCGCCGCATCATCTGCATGAAAGGCTCATACGTTCGCAACGGACTCGTACCATCACTCATCAACTGCATACCAAAGAAGATCATCCCCAAACCCATGATCATGTGGCCGTAATGCCGCGCCCTTTCGTTCTTCGACGTAAAGAACATAAAGAACCCGATGGCAACCAACAGCAATGAATAGTGCGTGATCTTGAACGCAATCAGTTGCGCCGTAATTGTTGTGCCGATGTTCGCCCCCATAATGATGCCGATTGACTGGGATAACGACATCAACCCGGCAGAAATAAACCCGACGACCAACACCGTTGTCACCGAGGACGATTGGACAATCGCCGTTACAATCGCGCCCGCCAGCGCACCGGTAAAACGATTCGTGGTCAGTTTTGCGAGGACCGTTTTCATACCCTCGCCGGCAACCAACTTCAGCGCGTCGGACATCTGGTCCATGCCAAACAGAAAGATGGCTAACCCACCTATCAACCCCATCGCAAGTGATCCGAATTGCAAAGTTTCTGGGAGAGTTTCAGCAAACAACACGAAGGCCCGCCTGGAGTGTAAGATTCACCCCAGTCTAACGCATTCTTAACTTAACCTTAACGCGACAGCGGCACTTTGGATGGGATTCCTGTTGAATTGCCCCCGCATCCAATCCAATTCGCCGCACGGCGCTAGCCAATTTACGGCGACTTCAAGTTTGCGGCCACGTCGTTCAACCAGCCTTCCCTGGGCCGCGCATAAACGACCTTGGCA
>JAGQPO010000105.1 GCA_020426665.1 Planctomycetales bacterium | reverse complement strand
CGTATGCTTCGCTTCCGGAAACGACCACGGAGTGTTCGTCGACATTCCCCGAGCCGATGATGATGCCGCCGAAAATGGTTAAATCGGCTCACCTCGCCAGCTCGTCCGGCAGGACGCGAAGTCGGTTCACGCCCGCGCGGCAACCTCCAACTGCTCGACCATCATTCGACCAAAAAGTCTGGTAGCAACTAGGATATCGATAAAAAATATTCTTCTTCAGGGTTTAGTTCGCCGATGCAGTCGAGCAAAGTAATTGATCGCTCCGCGATCAAAGCTGGCGAGTGTAGGTCGGCGTTGGCATTGGCACGCGACGGTTCTAACAGCCAAACATTACCTGCCGGACGAGCCAGCAGGGGACTCAGTCCAGTGTCGTCGGATTGTCGATGGGACATTGCCCAAATTGACTTTAAGGCTCCTGACCCTTTTGCTTTTCGATCAAGGCCCCGTCGATCAGCGTGCTCCATTTCAGCCGATGCCGGCTGACGTAAAGCACGTGGTCATCGATCTTGGGGCTCATCTCTCCGAACGTAATGTAGCTTTCGTTATCGCGTTGGACTCCCAGCAGGTGAATGTCTTTGTCCAGCAAACGCTTTGCCATGGCGCGATACGTGGTTTGGTCGGGCGTCTGGTCGACGCGCGCACTGTACAGGGTGGCCGCCCCACGCCGGCTGCTGGTCATCTGGTTAACGAGCTGCGAAACGCCTTGGTCGTGTGCCTCGAGTGACAGCAGATTACCGGTCACACGCATGCTGTAGACCAACGCGTTGGTATTGACCGAATCGAAGAGCATGCGATGTTTGAAATTCAAACACTCTGCGACGGAATAAACATCGCGGTTCAAACTTTCGACGACCGCGACCGACGATGCGACCACGGCGTCGCTGGTCGGATCCGAATAATCCGTTGCCAAGACGATCACCATTCGCGCGGCATCGATCTTGGCCCGCACAAAGGTTTCTTGTTCCAGCACGGGGCCTCGTACGAACAACACGTTTTTGTCGTCAAACGGCAACCTCTCTATCTGGTCACTGACGATAACGATTTCTCGCGCTTCGTGATCAGGATGCGACTTCAATTCCTCAATCAATTCGACCACTCGCGACTGGGACGGAAAGTTAACAATGATGATGTGGTCTGCCGCGTGAATCTCGCTCATGCCTGTCCTGCCTTTTTCGATCATTTCGCTGATCCAATCGATTCCGAAACTCATGGCAACCGAAAACGTCGCCAACCCGAACAACACGATAAAGATGACCGTTCCCATTCGTGACGCGAACGAGGTCGCCGAAAAGTCACCATAACCGATGGTCGTGATGGAAATCACGCTGTACCAAAGAGCGTCTCCAAATGTGGTCCCCTCTTGATCTTCGAACAGATAAAACGTCAACGCGTTGCCGAGCAAGCTGATCGCCAACAATACGATCACGAGCAATACGCTGAATGTGCGCCGCACCCGCATCTTTCGGAAGGTGCGCACCAGCCAGAGGGGCATCAATCTTTTCCACGAAATAGCGTCAACAAAAAACCGGTCTCGTCTGACATTATGCGCCACTGGCACCCGATGTGGAAAGCGGCCCCATGTAGAAAGCGGGTCCTATTGGGAGACGCTGCCCTCTCAGACGCAGTGAATCATGCGAAGTAAACCTTCGCCGTATCGATCGACACTGATACAGAAATCGTCGTACTTCGGATACCGTTTGCTGTCGGGCAGTCGGGCGTTCTGTTCAAACCCGACTTCACGAAGCACGACTCGGCTGCTTTGCTGGTACGAAAACAAATTGACGGCAATGTTGAACACCTCATGTGCATTCGCCTTTAAATTCCCGTTCAATTCGCCCTTTTCGATGCTGTCCTCGACAACGCTCATCGGGATTTGCGTTAATGCCGCGCCCAGAATTGCGGCACAGCGATGGTCGCACGCAATTTGGCCACGAATGAAGTCACTGCCATCGACATAGGTTGCGACTGCTGCCAACGGGTCGAAGCTGCCATTGGTGACGCAATGTGCATGGACCTTCAACCCGAACAGGTTTGACATGAATTGGCCAATCTCTTCGGCGATGCGGAAGGAACTTGCGGTGGACATGGAGCCGGGGGCGAGGCAATGAATCTGGAAAGTAATCGGGACGACGAATCAGCAAGCGACGTCATGAAAGTATCGGATTGAGCGCCGCCTGCATCGAATCGGGAGTAAACGGCTTGGTGACCAGGAAATCGGCGCCCGACTCGTTTGCCAACCGCTTCGTTTCAAGGCTGCTTTCGGAGGTGATAAACCCGAACCGCACTTTGCTGCCCGTCTCGCGAACTCGCTTCAGTAAATCAATACCTTTCATTTCGGGCATGTTCCAATCCGAGAGCACAAGATCCGGCGCTTCGCTGGCGATCTTCTTCAATGCGTCCACTCCGTTTTCGGCTTCGATCACCGTGAATCCGCTGAAATCCGTTTGACGCAATGTTCGACAGACGATCATTCTCATTGCCTTGCTATCGTCGACGATCAGTATTTTCATGATGATTCTCTTGGAAACAGGACCCCGGAAATAGGAAACCGATGGTCCGGCGTAGTAGTAATTCGTCGATTTGCATCAACAGTTTGTGGGGCGATAGATGATCGTGGCATCGATTTCCCTACGTTGATAAGGGACAGATAACCCGATCAGAGTTTCCGCTGCGCCGATAAATAAATAGCCCTCCGGTCGGAGCGCACCGCGGACACGTTTAAGGATATCGTTCTTGGTTTGTCGATCAAAATAGATCAAGACGTTTCGCACTAACGCGATATCGAATTGCCCCATGTACGGCCAAGGACGCGTCAAGTTGACTCGCTGGACTTCGATCATGTCGCGTAGTTCTTGTTTGATCTGCCAGCCGGCTCCACTGCGGTCGAAAAATCGAACCAGATTCTTGGGCGACACTCCACGGCTGACTTCCAATTGACTGTAGGTACCGGCCTGAACCCGCTGAAGCATCTGCAATGACAAGTCCGTCGCGACGATATTGATTCGCCAATCCGACAGTTGCGGGAAATATTCTCGCAGCACCATGGCAACCGAATAGGGTTCCTGCCCGCTGGAACAGGCGGCACTCCAGATTCGAATCTCTTTGCGTTTGGCATTCTTTCGAATCAACTCGGGAATGATGTAGCTGCGTAACGCTTCAAACAGATGTTCGTCTCGAAAAAAGCGAGTCTCGTTGACCGTCACCGCTTCGGCGACCTGATCCGACAACGCCAAATCGCCAGAGTCTCTCAAACGTTTGACGAGAGACGGCAAATCACGGGCGCCCACCGATCCGGCAACTCCCACCAGTCGTTGCTCCAACATTCCTGCATGTCGCGCAGCGATAATGTTCCCGGAGTGCCGGGCGACCAGATCGCACAGAAACGTAAAATCGGCGGTTGCGAGAGACATTCTATTGGGCGGTGCTACAACGGTTAATGAGTCACTTTGACAGAACTGCGATCGGTTTGCGTTCCGCGCCTTTGGCGATGCGAATCAACTCCGAAGCCATCTGATCGATTGGTAAAACACGATCGGCGTAACCCGATTTATGAACCTGTCCCGGCATGCCCCAAACGACGCTACTTTCTTTATCCTGCACAAAAACTCGGCCGCCCGCTTCCTTGACATGTTTCGCGCCCCGGGTTCCGTCTTGGCCCATTCCGGTCAGAACAATTCCCAAAGCATTTTCGCCGAAGCAGTCCGCAACGGAGCAAAATAGCGGGTTGATGGAAGGGCGGCACGAGTTTTCCGGAGGATCTTGATTCAGTCGAGCGACGTATGAATCCCGATCTCGGTCCACCGTCAGGTGATAATCGCCTGGAGCAATCAGGATGGTTCCGGCGGTCAACGGATCACCATCTTTTGCTTCGCGTACGTCATGACCGGTCTGCGACGAAAGCCGCGTTGCGAGCAGCCCCGTGAAGACGGGTGGCATGTGTTGGGCGATCAATAGGGGTACAGGAAAACTATGCGGAAGATCGCTCAACAGCTTTGTCAGCGCCTGGGGACCACCGGTCGATACGCCGATCGCAACGGCAGCGACGTGGCGTGTTGACGATCCATCGGTATTGGCGGCAGAGGCTCTGCCGTCGGAAGAAGTCAGACCGTCATCACCGCCCAGGGCGTCGGAACGTTTTCCCGCAGTCCACTGAAGCAACTTCGGAACCAGGTCACGGCGCAGTGCCTCCAGTGCCTGTTGGATATGACCTGCCCCACTCGGTTTAGTCGCAAAATCGGTTGCCCCTGCGGCGATCGCGTCCAGTGACGCTTCGGCGCCGCGACTGGTCAACGAACTGAACATGATCACCGGCAACGTCGCGTTGCGTTTACGAATTTCCCGGACCGCCTCCACACCGTCCATCACAGGCATCTCGATATCCATCACGATGATATCCGGCTGTGCTTCGTCCAGTTTTTCGATGGCGTCGAGTCCGTGTTTCGCCTCACTGACGACTTCCATCGATTTTTCAAGTTGCAAAGCAGTCCTGATCAACCGCCGCATGATTGCGGAGTCGTCGCAGATCATCACGCGAATCTCGGTCTTCATGATCGTACTTCCTTGGTCTCTAACCGAGATCCGTTTCGTCACATTCAGAATCGTTCAGGACCTCGCCGAAGATTTTTTCGACCATTGAGTCGACGTCCTTCAATAGCTGTGGATGACCGAGCTTCGCCAAGGCGTGTGCCCCACGATTGAGACCGACGTCGTAGTCACCGGCTTCTTCGAACCGCTGAAAATGATTTGCAATACTGTCCGCCGCCGAAACCAACGCGATCAGTTTTTCATTGGGATGATGAGTCTCGGGCAGATGGTGCAACTCGATCGCCGCGACCAACGACCGCGGCAGACCGTTATGCGAGGCGAACCACGCGCCGAACGCGCAGTGGTCGATGCCCAATATTTCGTTTTCCCGTGACAGGCATTCCCCGCCTTCGTCGAATGACAACGAATCTGCCTTTGAGAACGACTCGGGTGCGGCGACGGCCAACAGCAGCCGACCAAAATCGTGCAACAGGCCGGCGGTGAATTCTTCGCCTTCGAACCCCATCCGCATTGATTTGTTTAGGTAGCTGCAGACCTTTGCGGTTCGGAAACTGTGCTGCCAAATCACTTCGCGGACCCACTCCTGTTCCAGCGGCATGCTCTTCATCAAACTTGCGGCGCTGGATGTCAAAATCAGGTTTCGGCACTGTTTCAATCCCAGTCGGACGACCGCTTGTCGTAAACTTGCGACCGGCGAACTCGCCGCGAAGTAGACGCTGTTGGACATCGACAGGATTTCAGTCGCCAGTTTGACATCGCGTTCGATGACACCGGCAAACTCGGCTGCCACACATTCAGGGTCTTGAGCAAGTTCCAGTGCTTCACTGGCGACAGCGGGCAACATCGACAGTTCATCGGAACGCTTCAGCAGCGCCTGTTTCAACTTATCTGGTGGTGAGCATGTCTCAACAGTCATCGGATTTACTTCCTTGATGGTTACGTAGAAGAGTCTGGCAATTGTCGGTGGCTGTGAAGGAATGGGTCGGAACGAATTCGAAATTTTCTTGCACGTGAGGGAACACCGTCTTTCACTCCTTGCGGAACGAGACGGATTCCAAAAAGGAGTCTTCTTTTGCCTCCGGTAACAGGTATTTACCGCCGCCCCGGATGTGCGGATGAGACACCGCATCGATCTTGGCACGCCCCGTCGCTTCGCCGGCATGACCGACCAGCGACATCAGGTCTGCCGCCAATCGCTCGATGCTCGCCGCGCTGACGAGTGTCCTGTCAGAACCCGATGTTGTGCTTTGAGCCGCATCGGCAACCAAGGTGATACTCTTTGCGATTTCGTGACTGCCGGTCGCAACCTCGGATATGTTTCGAGAAATCTCCGACGTCATTGCGGTTTGCTCTTCGACCGCGCCGGCAATCGCGTTCTGACTTTCATCAATCTCGGAAATAATTTCACTGACCAGCCCGATCGCAGTCACCGCCTCTTGTGTATCCGCCTGAATGGCTTCGATTCGACCGATAATTTCTTCTGTCGCACGACTGGTCTCTTTGGCAAGCTCTTTGACCTCGTTTGCCACGACGGCAAACCCTTTTCCCGCTTCGCCGGCTCGGGCCGCTTCGATGGTGGCATTGAGTGCCAAAAGGTTGGTTTGCTCGGCGATCGAATTGATGACCTTGATCACATTGCCAATCTCCACACTGCTTTCACCCAGCCGTGTGATGGTTCGATTTGTTTGCTCGGTTGCACACACGGCGTTGCGAGCGACCGATGCCGCGTTGGATGCATTGGCAGAAATTTCTTTGATGCTTTCTTCGAATTGTCCGACGGCGGTTGCCAAAGACTGTGCGTTCGCGCTGACTTGCTCTGCCGCACTGCTGGCCATCGTTGCCTGGTCCGAAGTGCTTTCGGCGTCACGACGCAACCGCCGACTGACTTCCGTCAAATCGTGCGTGGAAAGATGACGCAGGTCGGCCGCCGACCGCCGCAACGGATTGATGGTCTCACGTGCGACATAGGCTCCGAACCCAGCGATTGCGAGAACGATCACCGCCATTCCGGCATGCGACCAGGCGACCCGCGCCTCGACCAGTTCCTCGACCGCCGCCTCGTCCTGGATGTTGCGTTCGGTCGCCAACGCCGCAACGCGGTCGACGGCGGCGCGATGTTTCTCGTAAAGCCGCCGCAGTTCTCCCCGCGAAAGCGCTTTGGCCTGCTCTACGTCCCCGCCAAGACAGGCCGGAATGAAGTCATTGTCCAGGACACGAAAGAAGTCGTCCGCGGTGCGGTAACAGTCCACCGTCTTGATCTCTTTCATCTCGCTGTCGGCCAACTCACGGGACCAAAAACTCTGGCGATCATGAAATTTGCCCTGCAATTGGTTACTGCGTTTGACAGACAGCTCGATACGTTCCCGGGCGATCCCCTCTTCCACCTCATGTGCCATCTCCAATGCCAATAAATAGGACTCCATGATGTTGTTGGACGGCGGAAGCGTATCAGCGATCAAATCCTTACCTTGAATGATCCGGTTGTAATACGGCCCGTGCACCTTGGCGACCGAAAGTGTGTTCCAAGACCAAAGTCCATAAGCGACAAATGAAAACGAACAAACGCCGACCAGAATGAAGATCTTGGTGCGTACGGTAAGATGTTTGAATGACACCAGGAGAGTTCCTATGATTGGGTATGATTGATTGAATTGAATGAATTGCCAGGCAGGTCTGTCCAGCGCTTTTACGCGGCGGCCACGCGATCGGCATCAAGGATCAACAGCAGTCGCTCTTGCAGTTTGAAAGCGCCGTGCAACAGCGACGCTGAATTCGAACCCGCGGATCCGGGAACCGGTTCATAGCCGTCGTTGGTGACACGAACCACATCACCAATTTCGTCGACGATCAAACTGATCAAATCGACTCCCGACCGGATCACGACATTCATTTGACGCGAAGCGAATTCGCATTCCGGCTGAACCACAGCATCTTTCGATTCCGATCGGGCATGCAACGCGGTCAATCCCAGCATGTCGCGCAGGTCCAGTGCGCAAACAATCTTGCCTCGCAAGTTCATCAGACCGCGCACCCCATTGGGTGCCAGCGGTACTCGTGTCGTTGGCCGCGTGCGAATGACCTCTTGTACGCGATCCACTTCGATTCCATACCAGAAACCGTCGACTTGAAAGGTACAAAACGATTGTTGAGATTTTTCTTCTGGACTTTCCATCATCGCTTTCATGATATCAATGTGCTGTAAACTCGCGTGTACCGGCTTTGGCCGTCCGATCACCGGATAAAGCCGCCTCAACACGACTCCGCAAATCAATGAATTCAGTCACGCGATTGTGAATCACCTGTGTTTCGCCCGGGTTCCCGTCGTCGATTTTCGGTCGTTGAATGATGTCGACGATGCGATCGACAACAACGCCAACGACATGTGGCCCTTCGTGATAAACGACGGTGTGCAACCGAGCGGTCCGGTCTGCGTGAATGGAATCACTGCCATTGATTCGCGCGTCCAGTGCACCATCGAGCCCGATCAGTGGAATAATCCGACCTCGGTACTGCACAACATGTCTGCCCTGGGCGAGTTCGACGTCGGAAATGGAAAACTTTTCTAATCGCGCGACGGTCGAAAGTCGAATCGCCGCGCGACGATTGGCGGAATCGACGATCAGCAGCGATTCAGGAGGACTGTTCGGCGTCGTAGAATCTATTTGGTTGTCGGCGCCTCGGTAGCAGTGGTGCTCCACCAACACACCACTTTGTTCTGCCAAGCCGATCACGTCCAAGATCAATGAGACGTTTCCGTCGCCCATAATCGTTGCGCCGGCGTAGATTGGGATCCTTTTTAGCTGCAGACTGATCGGCTTAACGACGATCTCTTGAGTGTCGGTGATCTCATTGACGACCAATCCAAACTGTTTGTCTTCGGCCCGAAGCACAACGATGTTCAGGTTGCCCAGGTCATCATGAAATTGTCTTCGCTCATGCAACCCCAATTGCTCGTCCAAGAAAACCAGCGGAAGCAACATTTCCCGCAGTCTGAAAACGGGTGCGTCGTGAATGAACTGGACTACTTTTTCCACCCGATCCACATCAATGCGAACCAGTTCCAACAGACTGATCTGGGGGATGGCGTATCGCTCGCCGCCTGATTTGACCAGCAGCGCCGGGATGATCGCCAACGTCAGCGGAATTTTGATTCGCAACGTCGTCCCGACACCGATGACACTTTGGATTTCCAGACTTCCGCCGATTGCTTCCACATTTGTCTTGACGACATCCATCCCGACCCCACGCCCGGATACGTTGGTCACCGAATCTGCCGTCGAAAAACCTGGCATCAGAATCAGATTGATGATGTCCCGTTCGGTCATCGCATCGACTTGCTGACGGGTTACGATTTCGCTTTCAATTGCCTTTTGTGCGATATGGCCAGGGTCGATTCCCGCGCCGTCATCGGAAATTTCTACGATGACTTGTCCGCCCTCGTGATAGGCTCGCATCAAGAGCGTGCCATGGCATGATTTTCCATCCGCGACGCGGGCCTGTGGAAGCTCGATTCCGTGGTCGATTGCGTTACGAACGATGTGTGTCAGCGGCCCTTTGATCGCTTCAAGTACCGTTTTGTCGATTTCCGTGTCCTCTCCTTCGGTTCGGAATTCGACTTTTTTTCCGCAGCCGACGGCAAGATCGCGGACCATCCGCGGAAGGCTGTTCCAAGCCTGACGAATCGGTTGCATCCGCGTCTTCATGACGCCTTCTTGTAACTCCGACGTGATCAGATTCAATCGTTGCGAGGCAGCAATCATCGGTGCGTCGTTGGAGACACCGCTGAACTGAATGATCTGGTTTCGCGCCAGAACAAGTTCGCCGACCAGATTCATCAATCGGTCCAGCAAGGCGACATCGATCCGAATCGACGAGTCGGCGATCGATTGCGTGGGCTTTCCCGTTGCGATTGTGATGTCAGCTGGGATCGACGTTTTCGCCGGAGAGTCGAGGTCGACCGGCGGGACTTCGTCGACCATCTCACCAGCGGTTGGTTCGTCAAGCGCCGCTTCCAAACGCTGGACCAGCAAATCATAGTCGCCATCACCTTCTTCGCCGTCTTGTTCCACACGACGCAGAATGCCGCGTATCGCGTCTACCATTTCCAGCAATGCGTCCGCGATCGGCCGATTGAGTTTAAGTTGCCCGTCGCGAAGTGGAGCCAGCAAGCTCTCTCCGACATGGGTCACCCGCTCCAGTTTCGGTAACGCGAGAAAACCTGATGTCCCCTTAATCGTATGGACCGTGCGAAAAATGCTGGCGATGCGTTCGCGATCACTTGGCGTGTCTTCGAGCGCAAGAAGGTCATCGTCAAGCTTGTCGAGGTTCTCGTAGCTTTCAACAAGAAACTCTTTGATGATGTCTTCGAAATCGTCCACAAATGATCTCCGCCAGGGCCCACCAACGAGCAATATCGGAGAAGTCGACGTTTTGCGCAACGTTTACGTAATCGCCCCCGATTCACAGGATGTCATCGTGGGCGCGGGCAATTACTTGCCAGGTGTTTGAAGATATTTCGAAGGCGGCCTGTGCGATTCGTTGAAAATGCCGAATGCAACGTTTACAGCATCGTTGACGGTCGCAACGATCAAGAATCGCTGTTCGGTTTGACGTCGGCACCGTCCGGGGAGACGATTGCCACAATGATTTCTCCGGCGGCGGGACGGACCGGTTCGTCGACGGTAACAATGTTCAGGAATGATTTGTCGCGGATCACCGCCAACACGTACTCTTCGCGGTATCGTGCTTGGAAATCCTGGTACGTGAATTCTTGGCTGATCGTCGTCGTTTTGAATTGGAAGCCCTGGTTGACCAGCTCCCCGATGCGGGAATGCGTCAGTCCCGTCTGAAACAACTCGCGGCCCATCAGATTGCGGGTGATTCCGCGTGGACTGTCGGATCGGAACGTCAGTTGGTAGGTGTTGGCGCGTCCGAAAATCGATCGACACTCGCGAACCGCAAAACTGTTCACTTCGTCATTGGGCGTCATCGCCAGCATGTGTCCGATTCCTGCCAGCGGCAATTCCTCTTTGGCATGTTCATTCATGATATTCGCACAGATCGCCTCCAAGCCTTCCAACCTTGCCTTGGTGACTTTGCGAAAATTATTGTCGATCATCACGACCGCGCAACCGGATTTTTTTAGTTCCAATGCGAATCGGACGACCCAATCATCGGCCCCTGCGATCAGGACGCCGTTTTGATTAGGGTCGGACAACCCCAACGCCCTTGCAATGGGCGATGCCAACAATCCATAAAACGCGACCGTGCCGACGATGACGATAAACGTGATGATCGCCAATTGGTCCGCACCGGCCAAATTGATTTCCGACGATTGTTCAATGCGCAGTGCAAAAATGCTGCTTACCGCGGCCGCGACAATCCCGCGAGGTGCAAGCATCGCGACGAACGATTGCTCGCGAAAACTGAGTCCACTGCCGAGCAACGATCCGAACACCGCCAGCGGACGAACCCAAAATATCAGGATCAGAACAAACACCAGGCCCGACCAACCGACATGGCCGATGGAGGCGACATCGACGCGGGAACCCAGGACAATAAACAAACAGCCGATCAATAACGTCCGTAGGTGTTCCTGGAATTCGATGATGTGCTCGATATCGAACCCCCGTTGATTGGACAACCAGATCCCCATTACCGTCACAGTGATCAGCCCCGATTCGTGGGCAAAGTGATCGCTAAGTGCGAACAGCAACAACGCGACGGCCAAGGCAGCAACGCCGTGTAAATGATCGGGAATCAAATAACGGCGAAATCCTGTTGCTAGTACAAAGCCGCCAAAAACCCCCAGCACGACCCCCACCGCCGTGGTCCAGCCCAATAAAACCAAGGCATGGCGAAAATCCGCGTCACCTGGATTTAGTAACAACAATTCAAAAACCAAGACGGCCAGCACGGCACCGATCGGGTCGATCACGATGCCTTCCCACTTGAGCGTATTGGCAACGCGTCGACTGGGTTTGACCTGTTGAAGCAGTGGCCCAATGACAGTCGGCCCAGTGACAACCAAGATGGCACCCAACAATGCACTTAGTCGCCAATCAATTCCAAAGCAAAGATGAGCCGCGATGGTTGTTCCAACCGCAGTGATGGCAGCACCAATGGTGCACAAACGAAGCGCCGCCGAGCCGGCCTCGCGAAGTTCACCAAGTTTCAATGACAAACCGCCTTCAAACATGATCACGGCGACCGCCATCGAAACCAATGGAAACAGGACTCGTGGCCCGGTTGTCGTCCGATCACCATCGACCAAATCGGCCAGCAAGTCATCCGGACGCGTGAACGAGCCGACGATGACACCGATGATCAGCAGCAACAAGATTCCCGGCAACTTACTACGCCAGGCGGCCCACTGGGCGGCGACGGCAAGGGCCGGAATCATCGCAAGATAGAAAAGGAAGTCCATCGAGTTTGGATTCGCCTTTGTTCTCAATGCTCATGAACTTGATTTGCCACCGGCAACTCCGGCAACTCCATCACGATGGGGCTTCTCCGCCGGCGTGTCTTCTTGGGGACGAGATGCCGAAGGGTGTCCAGTTTGCCAAAACATAACAACCGATCACCGGCCTGCAATTCGCGGTCGCTGCGAGGATTCGGTATGACGGACGCGTCACGATAAAGGGTCAGCACGTTAACGCTTTTATCCATCAGACCAGAATTCGCGATCGTGGTCCCGACTAAATCCGCGCCTTCGGGAATACTGATCTCCGTGACTCCGTAACCGCGGCTGACGGTCAACCGTTGACGTAAATCAATTTCAGGAAAATCGACATGCGACGCGATGTGATCAACGATCGCGCCGGCGATGTCCAATTGTGTGCAACGTTCAATCCCCTCCAGTCCCGGCGATGAATTAATCTCCATGACTTGTGGGCCGTCGGCGCCTTCTAACATGTCAACGCCGGCGACTCGCAAACCCATGATCTGGGCAGCCCGCAATGCGGTGTTGCGATATACTTCGTCCAACTCAATCGCTTCGGTCATCCCGCCCCGGTGAACGTTGCTGCGAAATTCGTGGCCCTGCGCGACGCGTCGCATCGCAGCAATCACCTGATCTCCGACGACGAAGGCGCGAATGTCGCGACCTTTGCTTTCGGCAACGAACTTCTGGATCAAAACGTTTTGGTTCTGGCTCTGCAGCAACTCGACGATCGCCTCGGCCGACTTGATCGTTTCGGCCAGCAACACTCCGATTCCCTGGGTTCCCTCCAGCAATTTGATGATCACCGGTGCGCCACCGACGCGTTCAATTGCCGGGATCACGTCTCGTTTGTCGCGCACAAAGGTGGTTCGCGGAATGCCGATTTGATGCCGACTAAGGATTTGCAAACTGCGCAGCTTGTCGCGTGAGTTGACGATTCCGGAGGACGTGTTCGCCGAGAAAACGTTCATCTGTTCAAACTGGCGAACCACGGCGGTGCCGTAATAGGTGATCGAAGCGCCGATGCGTGGCAAGACCGCATCGTAGTCGCTGAGATGTTTGCGTCGAAAATACAAATCGGGCGCGCCTCGCTCCAAATCGATCGCAAACTTCAAGGTATCGAGCACCTTGATTTTGTGACCGCGATGCAACGCAGCCTCGCGCAATCGGCGTGTGCTGTAGCTGCGTGGGCTGCAGGAAAGGATTCCGAGTTTCATGGATCAGGATTCGGTTTTATGGATGGCGCTTTCGCTTCTTTGGTACGCCGCTGTGGTAGGATTTCCCGGGGTCGATCAGGAAACGCCGTCGGAACGCCTCGCGTCCCAGCAGCATTCGAAATCCCATTTGATTCCGATCGGTCAATGTCAGTTCGATCTCGAAGGTTTGCCCCATCAGCACCACGTTGGTTTTGACGACCGGTCGAATTTCGGCTTGACCGCTGGAGCTGCGGATTGAACGCATGTCGATCACGGGCGCGGTCGAGACGATTTCCCAGTGTTCGTTTCGTTGGACGGGGTTCACTTTGAACCGCGCCCATTGTTGGTCGCCCTGTTCGTAAAGCTCCAAATCAAAGGCGTGCAGCGACGACGATCGCGCGCCGGTATCGATTTTTGCTTTAATGAATTTGATGCCCAAATCGGGCAGTGAAACCCACTCACGCCACCCGATGATTGGTTTGGTTCTTGAATCCTTCATCAGTATTCATTTACTCACGGTGGGGGTTCGATTCATTTCTGCGATGTAGTGAATCGCCCGAACCGCGGAAATATCGAACCATTTCTTCAGGAAAACTTCGCAAATGCAAATCACGTTGGGGGAACGAAATTTCAATGTTTGCTTCACGGAATTTCTGGTCAATTGCCATATGTAAGTCGTTGCAAATATGCAATCGACGCTCATAGGTGTTGACAAAGACCCGCAAGGCAAAGTCCAGAGAACTTTCGCCGAATCGCTCGAATGTGGCAAGCACCGGTGGATCAGAAAGCACGCCCTCTTGCTCCTTTGCGGCCTGCAAAAGAAGCTGACGCGCCAGTTTTGTATCACTTCCATAGGCAATGCCTACGGGAATCGTCAAGCGTACAATCTCGTCGCTGCGGGTCCAATTGAGCAGTTTACCGGTGATAAACTCCTTGTTTGGCACAATGTAGTCCTTGCGATCCCAGTCGGTGATCGTCGTCGCCCGCATTCGAATTTTCGACACGATCCCGGTCACTCCGTCGATCTGGACGACGTCCCCGACACGCACGGGTTGTTCGAACAGGATGATGATCCCGGCGATAAAATTGGCGAACATTTCCTGTAGCCCGAATGCCAACCCGAACGTCAATGCGGTCGCCATCCATTGAATTTGGTTCCAGTGCAATCCGATGGTGCCACCGGCCACAACGATTCCCACCATAATGATTCCGTAACGCACCAACGTCGTGATCGCATAGCGGGCGCTGCGGTCCAAAGGCAACCGTCGCAGCACCGCGAATTCCAGCAAGCCGGGCAGGTTCCGCGTCGCCGCGAACGCGATGGCCATGATGATGATGGCGAAAACAATCTCGGCATAGGTGACCGGGTCGGGAACCTCGTAGGTCGATGCGATGTCGTTTCCCTTGTCATTCTTGATCCACTCCGTCACGGTCGTTGTACTTCGCCACGCCGGCCATTTGTCCAACTGATCCAAGGCCGGAATAACGTCGCTCCAAACGATCCATAGCCCCGCCAACACGCCGGCGACCATGATGGTCATGAACAGACTACGTGACTGCCGCATCTGTTCTCGCAGCTCCTCGTCGCTGCCCTCATCGGCAAGAGTGATCGGCAACTCGACATCGCCCTTGGGAGCTTCGGACTCCGCATTGGCACGTTGTTGGCGCAATTGTTCGATTCGCAATTGGCGACGGTGAATGATCGACCAGCGCATCGCCAGGGAGATCACAACAACGATTCCGAACAGCAACGCGACCGATTGCAGGAAACGCCAACCCAATTGCCAACTTGTAAAGTGGTATCCAAGGACCGACAGAAGTCCAAGCAACACGGGGATCGCAATCATCAGGGGATACCACACCGATGACAACCGATTCGCCCAACCGTTGGGATGAGCCCCCAAAAAACGTGCCGGAGCGCCACGTCTGGGGTGCAGCGTTTGGACCATGAACACGCACAAGACCGACAGCGCACCAATAAAGAAATAACGCTCCAAAACATCTTTTCCGTACCCTTGCGCCCCCGCCGACAGGAAACTGGCCATCGTCAACAAGGGAACGGCCGCATACAAAAGCAAACGCAGCTTGCGGCGGACGGTAACCAGGGTGTGCTGTGGCCATTCAAGATGGCATTCGGCCAGCCCTTTGGTGCGACAAACTTGGCGGACCAATTCCAACAACATGTATGCCGAACCGAAGATGTTTGCGGCCACCGCCAGTGCAATCATCGTCCGATCATCACCGGCGATCGACGACATGCGGTCCCCCAGAAACCAAAATGCAATTGCGACGGGCGACGCAGCGGCGATCGTCAGCAAGAACGCTTGAAAGGTCGGACGAAAACCGGCAAATTTCGACTGCGACGTCTGCATCCCGATTTCCGTAATGCGTTCGCGCAATCGGTAACGTGCCGCGATCAGAACCGCGATCGCAAGTATCGCCGTACACCACGATACGGGACGATTCTTGACATCGGCGATCAACCGCGGCCCGACTTCGGTCCACGCCGACCGATACGTGAACCAGCGTTCGCTTGGGCCAGGAACGAAATTAGACAGTAGCGGCTGAGTGCTTCGCGTCCAAAGTACATTTTCGTTGATGTAACGACGTGAGACCTCGGCCACCTGGACGATCTCGGATTCCGTGAACGAAATATTTGCCAACGTGTTGAAATACTTCGTCTGACTTCGAATCGCCGGGTCCAAATATTCG
>JAGQPO010000104.1 GCA_020426665.1 Planctomycetales bacterium | reverse complement strand
GCGTAGGCACCGTCGACCAGCGCATCGGCGACATATCCCAAGTCCGTTGTGTCGAAGCCCATTTCAGCCGCGGCCAACAACTTTGGTTTCAAGTGGATTTCGGGACTGGACAATTCCAAGCTCGGTTCGGCCGAAGCTTGTGCCCCGGGCATCAACCGCTCGACGTCCTCCAACACACGAGCCGCGATGACGACCATTCGTTCCAGATCCGGACCAGAGATTTCGATGTCGATCGTCCGGCCGCCGGTCAATCCGCGACCGAACAAACTGGATTGTGACGCCATGATGCGGACTCCCGGCAAACCTTCGGCGGTCCCGCGAATCAACGGAATCAGCTCCGAAGCTCGATTTTCGTCGGTGGCGCGGAACCCCATGAACAGGCTCCGCTGGCGGATCGAGCAAAAGTAGTAGTCCAGTGTCGGCGCATCCGACCCGTCGGTCGGACCACAGCCTTGATCGACGTCCCAGTAGGGGCGCAAGCGTTCTTCGACTGTCGCACCGATGTCGGACAGTTCATCCAGATTGTAGCCGGGCGGAAGCGAAAACCGTGCGAAAACGAAATTGCGGTTCCCGGTCGGCAGGTATTCGACTTTGGGCCAAAGCAGATAACTGACCCCAATCGACAAACCGGTCATCACAACAACGACGACAAGTGACCGCAATCGCGACCTCAAGATCCACGAATTAAACCCGACGACCGCATCAACCAGCCACGTTGAAAACGAGATCACCGCGCGTTCGAACGCGCCGACGTGCGCAGATTGCTCCGCAGCGGGACTCGTGTCGGTGGCCGAGTCTGGCTCTGATTTGTCTCCCTCTTTCGAACGTCGGAACAGCCTGGACGCTGCGGTGGGAATCACCGTAAAGGAAACCAGCATTGAAAACGCGATGCCGCAACTGATCGCCAATGCAATGTCGCGAAAGAGTTGGCCGGCGGTCGCCTGGACAAAAATTACCGGCAGAAAAACAGCGATGGTCGTCAACGTCGACGCAACGATCGCACCGCCAACTTCACCGACACCACGCGAAGCGGCGACGAATGCCGATTCACCCATCTGCTTGCGACGCGTGATGTTCTCTAAAACCACAACCGCATTGTCGACCAACATGCCGACGGCGAACGCCATTCCAGCCAACGAAATCACGTTCAGTGATCTTCCCAGCAAGGTCATGCATAAAAACGCACCCGCGATGCTGATCGGAATCGCGACCGCAGCGACCAAGGCACCGCGGGCGATGCGATAGCCCAAGACAAAAATCAACACCAACGTGCCGGCGTAGAACCACGGCGAGACATAAACCGAGGCGATGGCCGTTGCCGCAATGGCGACACTCGACAACAGTGTTGCCCGCGAGAAATGCAAAAACAACATCAACACGATGATTGTTGCCGCGCTGCCGATCAGCATGTTTTGGACAACCAGGGCGATCGCCGACTCGATGTATTCGGTTTCATCGTAATACTGGAAAAGTTCCAATCCTTCGCGGGCCAGAAACCCTTCATTCAGTTCACGATTCGCCTCACGCAATCCGTCCATCACCTCCATCACGTTTGCCCCGGTGACTCGGCTGACGCTGATACCGATACTTTCCGTGCCGTACCGTCGGGAGATACTGTCACGGTCTTTGTAGCCCAATTTGACTTCCGCAACGTCGCCGACATAGACACGGGTGTTGCCGTCTGAGACCAACAGTTGCTGTTTGACTTGTTCGGGGTCACGGAACTGGCCAAGTGTCCGAATCACCCAACTGCGTTTGCCTTGAAACACATCGCCGGCGGTCGTGTCGCTGTTTTGTCGATTAAGTGCTTCGCGTACCTGCCGAATCGTGATCTGCCGAGTGGCCAGCTTTGCCGGATCGACGATGACTTGCAGTTCCTCTTCGCGGCCGCCGCGCGTCTCGGCGTTGGAGACTCCCGCGACACGTTCCAGTCGGGCTTCGACAAGATCCTCTGACAACTTGCGCAGCTTTTCCAGATCGATCGGCGGTGGACGCAGCGCTTCCAGTTCAGGGTACTGGTCGATGTGTTCATCCAAGCAATTCTGTAGTCTGAACACGCGAAGCGCCGAATTGCTGGCCAACCGTGACGGTTCCAGCAGATTGGCGATCTTCGGATGGGCGGCCTGGAATTCGGCGATCGCCTGACTGGTCGGCGGACGGGGCGTCAGTGCAAACCGTGCGATTGGACGGTCGCCCACATCCGAGGCTTCGATCACCGGTTCACCGGCATCCAGCGGGTACTCCCGGACCTGTTGAAGCCGCGTGTTGACCCGCGCGAGCGCGTCGTCAATGTTCGTGCCGATTTCAAATTCCAGAGTGACTTCGGCCGAAGAGACGCTGCAATTGGATGACAGCTTGACCAGCCCCTCGACGCCTTGTAGCTGCTCTTCTTGTTCGAGCACGATTTCCCGTTCGATCTCTTGAGGGCTCGCGCCCGGCCAGCTCGTTTCAATCGTCAGAACAGGGTTTTCGACTTCAGGCACCAGCTGTTTTGGGATCATGCCCAGTGACAGCGTTCCGAACAGCGCAGCCAATATGGCACCGACGTAGACCTTCACCGGGTTTCGAATCAGAGTTTCGAACACTTCGCTCAACCGTCCGTGACGGCCACCTCCACGATTTGATTGTCCGCCAAGCCTTCGTTCCCCTTGGTGACCACTTGAGCCTCGGCATCCAGGTCCCCGGAGATCGCAATCCAAGCCCCGTCGGCGACACCCAGTTTGACTGGAACTTTTCTTACCGCCGCACTCTGTTTGCCGTCGGAGTCCGTTGTTTCGCCATCAACGACGAAGACCGACTGCACCGTGCCGTCCAATACGATCGCGTCCGTTGGCACAAACATTGACTCGGTTTCCGGGCCGATGGGCAAGTCGATTCGCACAACCATTCCGCTCATCAACAACGGAATGCCGTCGACAATTCGGTTTTCGATTCGAACCAATACCGGAAACGTTCGCGCCCGGGTGTCGGCGGCCGGAACGATTTGCTCCAACCGGCCCACCAGCAATTCACCGGGGCGCTGTTCACATTCGACACGAATGGACTGGCCGACCCGCAGCGTCACGATCTGGGCGGCCGGCACCGCGACTTCGACTTGAACGCTGTCCAGGTCAATCAGATCAACGACGGGGTCGCCGGCCGTGATCCACGCACCGGCTTCGGTGTATTCGGTTGTCACGTAACCATCGAAAGGTGCGATTACGGTGTGTTTCTTTAATCGATCCTCAAGCAAACGGACTTGTTCCTGTTGCAGATCGACTCGTGCTTTCGCTTGGGCGACCTGTTCGACCCTCGGGCCGGCGATCAATCTGGCGTGGGCAATGGTTGCCGCCTCCAATAGTTGTTTTGAAGAATCCGCCTCGGCCCTTGCCACATCGACTTCGTCGACCGATGCCGCTTTGGATTGAACCAGCTTCGCGATACGGTTTAGCTGGCTGGCCGAGCGACGTGCGATCGCAGCGGCTGCCTCCATTTTGGCCCGCGCCTCGGCGATGTCCTCGCTCCGCGATCCGGCTTCCAGTTCGGCAAGTTGCTGTTGGACCAAACGCAATTGGGCCTTTGCCGCGGCGATTTCGATTTGAATCACATCGGTCTGCAAGTCGGCGATCGCATCACCGACCGCCAGTCGCTTGCCGCGGGTCGCGTGAAGTGTTCGCAAACGGCCGGATTGGGCGTACCCGATCGTCGTTCTTCGACTGGGGGTGACGGTGCCGAGCAACTGGTACGCCGAATTAGATTCTCCGACGCGGACCTGGCAGACGCAAACGGCTTGCAGGGTTTCGTTCTTTTTCTTCGCAGCTGATTGGGCGTCAGATTGCCCGGACGATAAACCGGACAAAAACACGGTCGCGGCCAGCATCAATGTCGCGGCCGGCGGTCGGCACCCCGCGGTAGAAACGAAGGACGGAATTGCGGTCATGAAATTCATCGAATCGGCTCGCCGAAGACGAGACGCGATTCGCCGAGGAAAGGTGGGACAAGCGGGCAGGAAAGTAGAGGCAAGCTGCGTTAATCTTAATTGAACGGCGCCCCCGTTGTGTCCTGATAACTCAAGAAGTTTTCGTCTCAGGTGAAACTTTCCGCTCTGCCCATACCGTCCAAATCCCTTTGGCCGACAGGTCGAAGGGCTTTCTCATTGTGGGGACGAGACTTGCGCCTTCGAGCGTCCAGTTCAAACAGAGGATTTCGAGGATTCGACGCTTTGCATCGAAATCTGCCGTAAACCACTGCTGCCGTAGGCTTTGCGAAAGTTCAAACGCTTTCACTGCAATGTCGATGATTTCGTGCCGTGAGCGGTCTGCTGCGTCGATCTCCAGCTTCAACTCGGCTTCACGATCACGAAGGTCACGAGCCGTTTCGGCATAGGTCGAGGGATCAATCTCTTCGAGCAGCAGATGGTTCGTGAGTCGCTTCTGTTGTCGGCGTACCGATGCCAACTCAGCTTCGAGTTGTTCCGCACGCTCGATGGATGATTCCTGATCCCAGTTGGTCGCCTGACGCAGTTGTTCCCGGAACAGATCACGGAAGTCTTCGTCCTCAATCCGAAGCGTGTCGAAGATGGGGTGAGCCGTGGGACCAATCTCGATTCGATGAGATTGAATGGCAAACGTAATTGTTTCAAAGAGCCCCGAAGCGTCTTCCTTGACGCTCCGGGGCAACCAACCACGATCACTCAGTCAGCGGACCATCCGAAGTAGAAACGAGGCGATCCCTGAAATTTGAGTGATCCCTTCTGGCCGTCGCTCTTGCGAGCGACCACGACGTAACGCCAATGAAACCGGATGATTGTTGAGGTTGTCACCGTAGATGCCACTGCGTTGCATGGCCAACAGATGCCGATGGAAGCAGCCGAAGATGGCGACCAGATTTCGGCATCCTGAACGGCGTTTGCATCGGCAGCAGCTTGTCGTTCGGCTTCGGTAGAGCAACTCGCCTGCACCAACTGGCAGTCANNCAAACAGAGGATTTCGAGGATTCGATACTTGGACGAGGCCGAGCAATGATCCTGCGACTTTCGCAGAAGCTCAAATCGTGATGTTGAAGCGTGACTTGCCCTTTAATAAAATGCACTGAGATATTTTGTCGTTTAATACGAAGTTCACATGATGAAAAATATACTTTTAATGCTGCATCTCATTTGCTGTATTTCATCAGTAATGGCGGAGAAACCCGCCAAGGACAAACAAGATCAACAGCCACCACTTCCGTTCCCCAAGGAGTTTGATTCAACCAAATATCTTGGAAAGTGGTACGAGGCTGCTCGCCTCCCAACGCCAGCCCAACCGGCTAAGACGCTCGCCACCGCAGAGTATTCTGCTGGAGAGAAGGAAGGCGAAGTCATTGTTGTCAACACCGCCTATAGCACGGAGGGCAAGCAGTTGGCGACGATCAAGGGCGAGGCTCAGCTTCAACCCGGTAATCCTCCTCGATTGATTGTGAGCTTTGGTCCGGTTGCCCCAAAAGAACCCAACTACTACGTTATTCATGTTGACGAGAAGTACCAATATGCCGTAGTGGGTCGGCCCAACCGTAAATCGCTTTTTATCTTGGCTCGCACAGTCCCGGTTTCCGAAAATCAAATCGCAGAGTTAGTTGAGATTGCCAAGAAAGCAGGTTTTCCAACCGACAAGCTGATATTTGATGAATGGCCTGATAAGACCGAAGAATAATTGTCATCAGTGCCGGGCATTTCGAATGCGAAGGACTTCGGCAACGCAATGATGCGGCTCATAAGCGGAAATCCAGATTGTCTGGCCACGATCATCTAGGTGATGGCTGTGTGGAAGCTACCAGCCGCACCACATCGCGCTCCCACTTGGCGACAAATGCGACGAAAAGTTCAACTGAGCCTCTGAACTCTCGACTTGAAATCAAAACAGGTCGCCGCGTCCGTTCGCCGCGACCTGTTTCTCGTTTGAAGTAAACGAGTTGCGCAGACCATGAATGGCAACTCAGTCAGTTCAAGCAGACAACACCTTTCAGGGGTCGACGAAGGGCGATTGCTCGAACCTACTGCGGAATTGGAAGTTATGGAGTTCAAATCCGGTTGCCACTCTCAGCGTCGTAAGTCTGCTTCGAGTCCTTCGTTCCAGGCGGCATCAGTTCTTCGATCACACTGATCGTCGAAGACTTGAGCAGGTGCCAGCCGCTGCACCGCTCTCCCCATGTGTAGTGTTCACTGTTTTCTGCGGAAACAACAGGCACGGGCTTCCTCCACGTACTTGACATTAGTGCGATTGTACTTGCAGACAGATTTAGACTGAAGTATAACTTTGGTTTTGAGTCGGATCTATGGAAGTCGCAAATTCGGATGTCATCGGTCAAACCAGCACCACTTCAGCGAAGAGAGCGGAAGAAGCAGAGTCGCATCAATCGCGTTCGCGATGTTGCACTGCAATTGTTCGTTGACAAGGGGTTCGATTCCGTGACTGTCGACGAGATCGCAGAAGCCGCGGATATCGGTCGTGCGACCTTCTTCAATTACTTCTCAACGAAAGATGCTGTCCTGCGTTCGTACCACTTCTGGATTTACGATGAGA